>NZ_JAUBPI010000222.1:0-1237 GCF_036700645.1 Microcoleus sp. S36b_A4
GGTATGAGTAAAGGATTCGCTCACTCCAAGCCAGCGGAAAAATCCTCTGCGCTCAACAAGCCAAAACCTATCTCTATGGAAGATTTACAAGCTGGCTTTTCAAATTATTTTGATGACGTACCAGATCCAAGAGTGGAGCGAACCAAACACCACTTACTCAAAGATATTCTCGTCATTGCCTTATTAGCTGTGATAGCCGGAGCGGATGGGTGGGAAGACATAGAAAATTATGGAATCAGTAAGCTTACCTGGTTACAAAAGTTTTTAAAGTTACCCAATGGCATCCCAAGTGACGATACATTCCGTCGGGTATTTGAAAAGCTAGAGCCCAAAATTTTAGAGAAAAAATTGCGAACATGGATGAACCAATTAATCGGGTCAGTTGCTCAAGAAGTGATCCCGATTGATGGAAAAAGTCTGAGAGGGTCTTATGACCGAACAAAAGGGATAAAAAACTTACATTTAGTGACGGCATGGGCGAGTGAACATCGGTTAGTCTTGGGACAAGTCAAAGTTGAAGACCATTCAAATGAAATCACAGCGATCCCGGCATTGTTGGAATTAATTGACATCACCGGAGCCATTGTTACGATTGATGCGATGGGGACTCAAGCCGAGATTGTTCGGTTAATTCGTCAGAAAAAAGGCGATTATGTAGTCACCTTAAAAAGTAATCATCCAACTCTTTATAATCAAGTCAAAACCTGGTTTGAGATGGCTAAATCTCAACAGTTTGAGGGAATTAAAGTGAGTCATGATTCCCGCACAGAAAAGGGACATCATCGCGTCGAAATTAGAAAAGTTTGGGCGGTGCCAGTGGCGGCATTAGGAGGATTTTATAAACAAGAACAATGGACAGATATTCAGACTATTGTTTGTGTAGAACGAGTCCGTCATCTTTGGAACAAAACGACTCAAGAGGTACAGTTTTACCTAAGTTCTTTACCGGTAGATGCTCAGCTTAATGGTCGTGTAATTCGTCAACATTGGGGGATTGAAAACCAAGTTCATTGGACTTTAGATGTCACTTTTAATGAAGACCAATGCCGCATTCGGTCGTTAAACAGCCCTCAAAACTTGGCTCTTCTAAGACGAATGGCACTTAATGCCATCAATCAAGAAACGACTCTCCGACGTAGTTTGCGACAAAAAAAGAAACGAGCGGCGATGAATGATGACTATATGATGCAGATTCTCAAGTGCTTGTGTCAAGCCTGATTGAGATGCTCTTACCCTG
>NZ_JAUBPI010000223.1:0-1236 GCF_036700645.1 Microcoleus sp. S36b_A4
TTTGTGTAATTCCACCATAATTACTTTTGTGTTCTGACCAACGATATCCGGTCACAGCACTATCGTGAAATTCTGATTCATTTAATTGAGATACCAGTTGCTGCGCTTGTTTCAGACTGAGTGGTACACGAGTTAACCACCTTAAATTGGTTAACATTTCTAAATTGGGAGCGGTATATAATGCACTGTCAGCTACCATTAAACTGTCGAGATTTAATTTGTTTTTAAAGTCTTGACAAATTGAGGCGAATATGGAATTATCTGATTCGTTTCCTGAAGCTACTCGTAAAAATAGTGGTACATCTCCATCTCCACTACAAATTAGGTCTAAAATGAACTGTTTTAAGTCGGGACGATGATCGCGAGAGTAGCCGTAGGTAATCTCAATTGGTATGGGCGATGTTTGATGGTTGATTGATGAATTATCTAACTGATTGCTATCTGTTTCTATGCTCGAAAAAGATACTGATGGCAATTCTTGCTCATATTTGCCATGTAGATGAAATGAACTTGAGTCCAGGTGAGATGTGTCGGTATTTATCTCGAATTTTTGAGCGGCTGACAGGGCAATGGTTGTGAAGATTTCCGTAATTCCTGTCAAATATAATTTATCTAATACTCTGCCTAAACGGTCATCATTTAAATGTGATACTTGAATCCCCGTTCCAAGTAAATGTTCTACTGCTTTCCCTTCAAAAAATTTAGAAAATAAATACAATGGGGCGGAAACCATCCCTAATCCATTAATAATCATGGCTTTAACTACCAGGCCGGGACTGACTATCTCGCCCGGTTGTTCGCCTACTAATTCATTGATTTTTTGGACTATTCCTATTTCATCAATTAGACCGGCTATCAAGCCCAGATGATCTAGGTTTTCTACTTTCATCTGGGATGCTTTCTGCATGGGCTGCTGAATCCTGATTTGATTGTTCATCGCGAGCGCCAGTTTACACTATTTTTGGTGATGATTTGTTACGGAAGAGCGAGCGCAATTAACGCTTTTTCGCGGCTGTGAGCGCGTTACGGATACGTAATAAACTTGGTTTTTTACCGCTCGCAATTTTAACTGATATCAGATTTAACTCACGCCCTCACGTCAATTTTCCAGAATGGACTACTGGGTAATGCTGAGTGACCGAGATAGTTGAGTATTTCTACTCATGATGGTCTCGGATGATTCACTTTTACCCCCTCAATCTGCCTATGTGCCAGTTGGGGTGCGGAATGTGGGTT
>NZ_JAUBPI010000032.1:0-67678 GCF_036700645.1 Microcoleus sp. S36b_A4
ACCAGTCCATCTATATTGATTATGGATAATGCACCCATTCATCGTAAGACGGTCATTAGACTATTGGTTGAGGAGGCCGGTCATCAGATAATATTTTTACCAAAATACTCTCCTGACTTAAATGATATTGAGCATGATTTTAGTGCATTAAAGAGAGCTAAAATGTATGCGTCTCCTAACACATCTCTTGATGAAGTTATTCGTGCTTATTGTGCATGAAGAGTGTCTCATACTTATTTGAAATGACTATATGTAGCATGAGTTCCATACCACGTGTCAAAACCATAAATTCTATACCTTGCTCTAAAATTTCTTCGATATCAGCAGGTTGAATACCTGGTTGGTGACGAGTACCTGTGAGTCTCCAATCCCATTCCTTAGCACCTCCCCACCATATTTTACAATCTTTGAATTGACAAGTTTGGCCGTCAGTGGTTACTTTAATACGTCCCCAAGAGATATGAGTAATCAGGCTTTGATGACAAGTGCTCATAATATTGTGTATTTATAAAAAAGATAAACAAAAGACCTTTAACTAATGTAGATAGGAGCACCCAACCGCTAAACTGAGATGCCCCATTAACTTTAGTTTAACTGGAATTATCTCTATTCAGTAAATCAAGGCTCGTTTACAAACATCAAGTCCTTGAGTTAAGCATTCCTCTCGCCACTTTCGAGATATGGGTGCACACATTTCTACCAACAGATGTTTTGTCCATTCATAGTTCTGGTGTGACTTACGCTCAGAAACCCGGTTTCTACCCTATGTCGATAGACCGAAAATAAATTTCATGGTCAAGGTCAATCTACACTAAAAATAGTGTGTTTCGTTAGCTTTCTAATCATATTGTTTCCGGTTGCATCAGTATTGTTCAAATATCCCAACAGTCAGTTTTCAGGAAATCCTAATTTTACTCAACATTCAACAATCATATCATTCGTGCAACCGGAATCACTATCACCAAGATAGGTTATTCGATGAAAATCCCAGCAACTTTGTCTCCATTCATAGTCATGTGTGCCACAAATTCATCTCCACCATCTTCAAAACTCAGCTTCCACAAATAAATCGGAAAATTACCTTGTTTTATTTCACCAAAATAATTAATTGAGTATCCCTTTTGCAGGCGGGAAGCAAGCTGCTCGCTAACATCGTCAAACATTTTTTGTGTAATGCTCGCTTTGTAGCCTGCATCACCGACTGTAGTAAAAAGCTCGTAATTTTTCGATGCTGTCGCATCCAAGATAACCTGCAAACAATCGATGACGTTTGGAGATGGGTCGGTCGGGTTCATGCTCATGTCCTTCTTTTAGGGTTCTATCAAAATGTCTAACAAATGGCGCTGTGAATAGCTTCTACGGCTGTCTAATATCAAATCCGGTAGCATCGCCATTATTTATCGGTAGGGGGTGCGATCGCCGAAATGTTTAAATCCACAGATTAGACTATTTACACTCACGCACCGCCCCAAGCATTGAATAATATCGATGCAACTTTACTATTTATAGCAGTTTTCAACCCGATGAAATAAATACAGCTTTAGACACGGCAGTGCCGTGTCCTAGCCGATATCTGTACTTCACTATACTGAAAACCGCTATATTGCCTCAGCAACAATAGTGCGGTGTCGGACTGTATTACAAGTGATTGTCGGCTGGGCAAAACCGGAATCTACCAAAGCTTGCTCAATATCCAACCCAAAATACTGATCCAAATAAGGCTCCGTACTCTTAAGCAAAGTCAAAATATAAGGAGGCATTTTGGCATACACTTCCGACTGAGGATTCATATCCATAATTGTCAAATGTCCGCCAACACGTAGCAAACGCCTCGCTTCCCGAAAAATTTCTCTCGTAGCTTTCTGTGGCAATTCGTGACAAACTAAACACATAGAAACTAAATCAAAAGCAGCCGCAGGCAAACCAGTAGATTCAGCAGCAGCGTGCACCCAAGTGGGAGATTTTTGATTTAAAGATTCAGATTCTCGCTGTTGGGAACGGTATTTAGCAACGGCTAAGAAATAAGGCGATAACTCCACCCCAGTCATCTTCGCTTGCGGGTAAACCTCCCCAAGGGCAAAGGTACTCATTCCCACACTACATCCTAAATCAACAATATCTCGCGGCGAAGAAGCAATCTGAGATTTGATGACTTCGTGATAGCTGGCGCGGAGTTTTGCATCGCCTTCTGCACCTGCTTCCGGCCAAATAGTGGCGTGAACTGTACGGGCGGCAACTTCAACTTCTGTAGCAGCTTCCCAACTCATATTACCTTTTTCATAAGCGTGGAATGATGTTAGATAATATTTCGGGTAAACAAGATCGGGATTTTGAACGCTGAGCAATTCTGCATCCCAATTCCGGGACAAAAGTGCTTGGGATTCTTGTCGCCAATGCACTCCGATTTTTTCTCCTCTTTTTATCATCATTTCCCGTGCTTGGTGCTTGGCTAGATTAGCCAAAGGCTTGATGGAAAGGACGCCATTTACTAAGCGCGAGGCTAATCCCGGAGTTTTGTTAACTGCAACCGTCATGTTTTATGTTTTTCTATTTTGCGCCACTTATTTTAACACGCTTAGGCGATTTTGAGTCGGTTAATATAATGAAAGTTAACTTTATGCTGGCGAGTGAAATGCAAATGTTTGGTGAAAAAGACTTTTTTTAATGAACCGCAGAGGGCGCTGAGAACGCAGAGTTAGAGAAGAGAGGAAAGATCAGAGTAGGGCAAAAGTGGATCGGGTGGTATAATATTTATTTGTGCTTACCTACTTCCTTCTGGGGAATTCATCTGGAATCTGGAATCGGATTTGCCGAAGTTGGAGTATTTGGAAGAACACTTTAAATCGGGCTATTCAGGAGTTTTTGATGAGCAAATCTATTGTGGAATTGGTTGACAATTTGCCGTCTGGTGGCGTCACTGTGATGATGCTCAAATCCCTCGATTTTGTGGTTCCGGGGGAGTGGAATAATCTAACGGGTTTTGAGAATACTATTCAAGCGGTGACTGGGGAAACCAAGCGCAAATTAGTTGAAAAAATTCGCGATCGCGCGATCGAGCTTTACGCTAACCCCAATGAGCCATATCAAGGCGTAGTCAGGCTTTACCAGTTAGCAGACAGCGCCGACAGTGCGTTAGGTGCAACGGCTATGGCCAGTAAAATTGGCGAAAACATCGGCTTTCTTTCCTTTCTCAACCGCCTCACTCCCAAAGCTGACACAACTCAAACGATCGACTTGTGTGTCAAAGTGGCGATCGAGCTAATAGCCTACTGCAAACTTAACAATATTTCCCTTAACAATGTGGGAAGCTTTGGTAATTATTTATCTCATTACAAAGGCGAATCTCTGATGCGGATGGCTGCTTTAGTGTGTGTTGACGGTTTAATTCCCCTTGGCCCGGACTTCATTCGAGTAGCACAAAATACCATAGGCGGATTGAATCCTTCAACCTTGCAGCAAAACTCAACATTCCAAAATATCAGCAACCTAATTCCCGGCGCAAATAATTCACAAAAGTTCGGATTTGTGACAACTACTTTCGCTTCAGCGCAAGGTTGGATGAACAATTTAGTACAGTCTCGCGGCTTAACTCCCGCCATAGTTTTGGGCCATCTCAAGCAATACGTTGATGTTACTGATGACAAATTGGATTATGTGGCGGCGTTTTTAGACATGACTACCAATTATTACGAACATACGGGAATTCAGACGGTTGCTCGCCGATTGATCGATCGAGCTTATGCTGAAATAGCCTCTGGCAGATCCTAGAAAATTCGTTCTCAGGTGAGGGAACAGAGGGAGGCAGAGCCAAAGCATCTGCGTTCCCAGGCAGAGCCTGGGAACGAGGGAATAAACCTCGCAATGTGAGTTAAAATAAGCAGATTATGTTAGCAAACCTCTTTTAATCGCATTGTGAAAAACAAATCGCTTCCTTCATCCGTAACAGTCAAGCTCGGCAAATTTGTCTGGACATCAATGTGGCAATTAATGATGTCAAAACTAGCGCCGCCCGATCGCACGGGAGCATACATTCGCCCCAGCAGCAGTTTCCGCAACTTTGTCAGCACTGCACCAGACAACCCTCACCAACCCGCTGCGGGACGGTATCGCCTCTTCGTGGGTACGGGATGCCCTTGGGCGCACCGCACTCTGGTGACGAGGGCGCTCAAAGGGCTGGAAGATGCGATATCGGTGTCTATTGTGTATCCCTCGGAAGGGGGAATGTGGGTGATGGAGTCGGAGACTTTTGGCTGCAATACGATGCCGGAACTTTACCAGTTGGCTTTACCGGGCTATCAGGGGCGGTGTACGGTGCCGGTGCTGTGGGATGACTCGACAAAGGCGATCGTCAATAACGAGAGTTCGGAAATTATTGTGATGCTAAACTCGGAGTTTAACGAGTTTGCGAGCAATCCTCAAATGGATCTTTATCCTCTGGATTTGCGAGAACAAATTGACGAGTGGAATGAGAAGATTTACCAATCGGTGAATAACGGCGTTTATCGCTGCGGTTTCGCGCAATCTCAAGCTGCTTATGATTCGGCTTGCAGTGAATTGTTTGCTGTTTTAGACGAGATCGATCGATCGCTCTTGAGGAGTCGTTATCTTTGTGGCGATCGGGTGACATTAGCAGACGTGCGGCTTTTTACTACTCTATTCCGTTTTGATGCCGTTTACTACAGCTTGTTCAAATGCAATGTGCGCCGCATTCAAGATTACGAGCATTTGGGAGCTTATCTGCGCGATTTGTACCAGTTACCGGGAGTTGCTGGCACTTGCGATTTGGAGGCTGTCAAACGCGATTATTACGGCAATTTGTTCCCGCTGAATCCCGGCTGCATTATCCCCGCTGGGCCCGATCCGGCGAGTTTGCTCAAAGCTCACGATCGAGAAAAAGTCGCAAAGAAAGCCAGTTTTTGAACGAGTTGGCGCGGACTCGCTCTTATTCTTGAATTTCACTTTTTGTCTGGTTTACTTCTTCGTCTTCAACTTCAAAATTAATTCGTTCGTAAATCTCTCTCAGCGACATTTGAAATTCTACGGATTCTAGGGTTAATAGAGATTCCTCTGAATCATATTCTGTTAATACCCATTTGCCATTAGAACTTTTAGCAAATTGTTCAATGTGATAGCTGTATTGGTCAATTAAAATGTATTCTCGAAATTCCGGGATTGATCGATAGGCGAGAAATTTACCACCTCGATCGTAGTCTTTGGTTGAATTGGATAAAACCTCGACGATTACCAGAGGATTTGTAACAATTGTTTTGTTGTTTTCGTGATAAATAGGTTCTCCTTGAATGACCATGATGTCGGGATAGACGTAGCGGCGAGTTTGGGGTATCCACAGGCGCACATCATTGATAAATGTCTCGTAATCTTGACCATTCACAGTCAAGGGGAATTTGCGAGAAAAATTCAGTGCAAGTTTGTTGTGGTTGGTTGTTCCGCCTGTCATTGGTACGATTTCCCCATCATGGTATTCACTTTTGTCGATCGCACTTTCTTCTAATGCGAGATATTCCTCTGGCGTGTAGTAGCGTTTTTCTGTTTGTGGTTGCTTTTCGGTTGCTGGTTTTTCTTGGGTTTGCATTGTCGTTCCCTTCTGTTCTCAAGTGATTTTATGATAACAGCGATCGCATGGGACTCAGAGACAGGCTTTCTTACCACAATCGGGCGTGAAGATGCCAACATTCTCGCAGAAACCCGGTTTCTTGGATTAGGCCCGCAGGACCCTCAGAAACCGGGTTTATTAACAAAATCCGGCGTGAGGATGCCACAATTATCGAAGAAATCCGGTTTCTTGGACAACGATGATTCGGCTACTTCCTAGCTTCCAGACAAAATCTCTTCGAGTGCTAATTTCAGCGTCGGATATTGATATTGAAAACCGCTAGCTAAAGTTTGTTTCGGCAACACTTTCTGCCCTTCCAAAACAACTTTTGCCCCGTCTCCCAAAAGCATTTCTAAAGCAAAACCTGGCACCGGCAACCAAGAAGGCCGCTTTAAAACTTCCCCTAAAGTTTGACACAATTCATTCATCCGCACCGGATTCGGTGCTGTCGCATTCAAAACGCCTTCAACTTGCGAATTTTGCAAAGCGTACAAAATTAAATCAACCACATCCTCGCGGTGAACCCAAGAAAACCACTGTTTTCCTGTCCCAATTGGGCCGCCTGCAAATAGTTTAAAAGGTGGCAGCATTTTTGCCAACGCGCCTCCCATTCCCAAAACTATCCCCAGCCGCAAAATTGCTAGCCGCGTTCCCGCATTTTTTGCAGGTTGGGCGGCTGCTTCCCAGTCTTTGCAAACTGCTGCTAAAAAATCATCCCCAGCAGGGCTAGTTTCGTCAAACTCAGCGGTTTCGCTGGTTCCGTAATAGCCGATCGCCGATGCGCTAACCAACACAGATGGTCTAGGATTAGCATTGACGATCGCCTCGACCAATTTTGCCGTCGTCAGTCTGCGACTGTCCAGAATTGCTTGCTGGCGCGCCTCCGTCCACCTTTCCTCCGCAATTGGAACCCCAGCTAAATTGACAACAGCGTCGCAGCCCGCGATCGACTTTTGCCAATCACCAGACTCGGCAGGAGTGTAGGCGACAACTTGCAAATTCGGATAAGCTGAAGCCGGAAAAACTCGCCCAGCCTTCGCCGCATCCCTGCTCAAAACCACAACTTGATGTCCCGCAGCTTGCAGCTTTTCCACCAGTCGGCTACCTACAAATCCCGTTGCTCCCGCGATCGCTACTTTCATTTTTTACCCGCAATGCACATCAACAGTAGTTTAGACGATCGTCCAAACTTGTTTTGAATTATACAAAAATAAAGAGCAGCCTCGATCGCCTCCCGACAAGCTTTCTGTATTTTGATTAAACTGATATGGGACACGAGGAACACAAGCCATGCCTGCAAAAAAATCAAAGCTTCTAATTGCTGCCTCCGTCGCCGCAGCAGGTAGCGCTGGGGTCTACTTTTACTTCCAGGGTTTGGGCCAACAAGTATCCAACCCTCAAGACAGCGCCAAAGTTGTGCCCGACGAAGCAATGATGGCCGCGTTCATCTCCCCCAATCCCCAAGCGCTGTCACAGTTGCAGCGATTTGGCACCCCTGGGGCTCAAAAGTTGATCGGTCAGGGTTTGAAAGCCTTTCAAGAACAAAGCTTGGCAGGCACTCAAATCGACTTTGACAGGGACTTAAAGCCTTGGCTGGGGGGGGTGATGGTCGCTGTGCTGCCCCCTGATGCTGCTGCGAAAACCGAGCCTCCAAAACTGCTGGTAGTAGTCAGTGTGAAAAATAAAATTAGCGCTTGGAATTTTGCTAATAAATTAAAATCTCAGCCCGGTGCAACTACTCAAGAAACCGAGTATAAGGGAGTTAAAATTTATGAGATTGCAGAGCCAACTGGCAAGCGCTACAGTGTGGCTTTGCTGAACGACCAATTAGTGATGGCTCCTTTGAAAAAGCCTGTGGAATTGGCGATCGATACTTTTAAAGGAGAACCCTCCCTCGCCACCCAGCAGAGCACAACTAAGTTTTTTGCAGAAAGTGCTGGTGTCAAGAATCCGATCGCAACTGTTTATATTGCTGACTATCCTGCGGCAATTGAGCAATTGAAAGCTAATTTGCCCCCAGATATCCAGTTGCCTTGGACAGTGTTTTCGCAGTTCAAACAAGTTAAGTCTTTGGTTGCGGGAATTGGAGCGGATAGTGAGGGATTGAGGGTAAAAACTATTGCTCAGTTAGACCCTAAATTCGTTCAGCAAAATCCACAATTCGCATCGAAATTGTTGCCCAGATTTCCGGATGAAACTATTGCTTTAGTCGGCGGCAAGGGAATCGATCAAATTTGGTCACAAGCAACCGCCCAGGCAAAAGATAGCCCGGAAGTTGATAGGGGAGTTCAGCAAGTGAGGAATAGTTTTAAGCGCTTGGATCTGGATGCGGATCGAGATGTTTTTGGTTGGATGAACGGGGAATTTGCGATCGGGGCGATCGGTTCTAATCAAGGCATTTTATCTCAGTTGGGCATGGGGGCGGCGATGATTTTTGAAACTAGCGATCGCCCTGCAGCCGAAGCAACCCTGAAAAAACTCGATGCGATCGCCAAAAGCAATCCTACAGTCAGTGTCGCCCCCAGACAAGTTCAAGGCAAAGAGGTTACGGAGTGGCAAATACCCCAGCAAGGCACTTTATTCGGGCACGGTTGGCTGAATGAAAATTCTGTGTTTGTAGCTTTCGGCGGGCCTTTAGTTGATGTGATTACTTCGACGCCACCCCAGCCGTTAAGCAGCAGTCCAAGTTTTCAGGCGATCGCTACTTCTTTACCGCGGGCAAACCAAGGTTACTTTTACATAGATATGGAAAAAACCATGTCTTGGGCTAACCAATATTTGCTTGCTGTACAGCCAAATTTAATTTCACCGCCTGCTGCTGAATTGCTCAATTCTCTCCGAGGAGTTAGCGTAGCCACAGCTTCTACACAACCGACAACTGCTGAGTTGGAGATGCTTTTTGCCTTCAAATCTAACCGGTAATTTTTCCTTCTATCCTTCTATCCCTTAATATCCTTTCCGGTTGCATCGGAATAATCAAATCGAGTCAACAGTTAACACTCAACCATTCAGTTTTTCGACCGGCCCGTCAACAGTCAACAGTCAACAGTCAACTATTCCGGAGGAGTGCAACCGGAATTGATATAAATCCCTTACACGACTTCATGGCCGGAGTTTTTTCTGACAAAAAAAAGATGCTGCCCTCAATGGAGGGCAGCTACTCAAATAAAGCATCTTAAAGTCTCTCAAAACTTCAGAATTAACCTTCAGACATTCCCGATTTATTGGGCAATTGCAAATCATCAGGATCTACATAGTGACAAACTGCTTTGTCCATGCAAATTAATGCCCAGCCAGATTTATCTATGCTCATCAACTTGTAAGAAGCGGGCTGAATAAAGAAACCTTTGTGGTTCCGGGTTGCTGGTTTGATGTTAACGTGGCTGTCAGTGCTCATGTTTTTACAACTCCTAGTATTATCCTAATAAAATCTGAAAACCGCTGAGCGGATTTGGCAATCGTCTAAGTTTTCAAATACTAGCACTGACTTCCTGAGTTTTCCATAAAGTTATTTATTGATTTATTACGATGTCGTAATAAACCGCACAGCCGATTTCTTCGATCCCCGCCCAAAAATCGACTTGTTTGCGTGGTTACGGCTCCAGAAGCCACTGTTTAACGCGGGCGAGACTCTTCCAGTCGGGTTTTCTCTTTAATCCTTCTTCAAAATTTTTTTTAACTTCGTCGAGCAACTCTTCCGAAGCCATCACTAATTGCTGAGCCACTTCGACGTGGGGGCGCACTCCTTTTTCTTTGAGATCGAGGATCGCTACTGCTAGGTTGATGCGAGCTTGGGGGTCATGAGGGTTCAATTTAACGGCTGTTTTCGCTGCCTTTTGAGCCGGTGCAGGTTTATTTTCCAACAGGTAGAGCCACGCGAGGCTAGCCCAGGCATTGCCATTTTTGGGAGCTTTTTCGCACACTTCTTTAAACACGGGGATCAGATTAGCCGGGGCTTCGCCAGCTTGGTAGCGATCGAAACCGTCTTTAAACAATTCTTCAGGGGTCATTCGATTTTAGATTTGGGATTTTAGATTGTAGATTGGAAAGAGCATTGGGTGCAGGACGCAGCAAGGCAGTCCGAGGCATTCTCAGCAATTAGCAATTACCAATCCCCAATGCCCTATTTTCCAATTTATGTAGAAAAAGAACTGCCACAACCGCAAGTTTGAGTTGCGTTGGGGTTAGTAAACTGAAAACCGCCCCCGATCATAGCATCGCTGAAGTCGAGAACCAAACCGTAGAGATAAAGAATGCTTTTGCGATCGCAAACTACCTGAAAACCGTCGTAGTCGAACACTTCATCGTCGGATTTCACAGTGCTTGGATCTGCGAAATCCATCACGTAGGACATTCCAGAGCATCCGCCCTGCCGCACCCCTACCCGCAAGCAGAGGTCTTTACCTTGTTTTTCTCTCAGGGCTAAAACTTGACGGACAGCAGAGTCCGTCATTTGAATGCCGCGCTTTTCAGAAATGGCTTGAGTCATAATTTGCCGAACTCCTGAGACTGTCTAATGCAAAGAGTTTAATCTTATTGCTCCATTGTACAGGCATTCGCCGGAAGGCATTCGGTTAGATGCTGAAGACCGAATTTTTAGCTTCTAATTTTTAATTAGCGTGGGGCCTCGTTCCCAAGCTCGATGTCCTCTCCCCCTATAGGGTTTATGATTGATAAGCAGCGGTTGACCGGCTACCGGCACCGCAACAATGCTTCACCCAACGGGCTTACTCTATGGCAGCGCTGAATCGCACTACTCTTCGTCGGCTACAAAACTTACCTCAAATTCCCAGCGTGTGGGAGGGCGATCGCCGACCCTTGTCTAATGCTGACTCGCACATGATGCTAGATGACGACGACGTTCTAGAAGCAGGTGGCGAGTGCATTCTCTGGGTCGATGGCTCCGAAGGAGTCGTGAGGGCTATGGACATGGTAGGCCCAGATGCCGGCCCAGAGGCGATCGTCCGGGCCCTGCTACGGGCAATGGAACATCCCCAAAGTCCGGCTCCCGCAGTCCGCCCCCAAAAAATAGTAGTCAAAAACCGAGAAATTCAATTTTATCTGCGGGGCGTACTTCAAGATTTAGGCATTTCCATTGACTACGTACCGGAATTGCCCCTAATTGACGAAATATTTCGCGGCATGGAAGAGGTCGCAATCAACAGACCTCCTGAGTTGCCCCCTCAGTATGCTGAAGTTTTAATGGAAAAAGCTGCTCAAATTTGGCAAGATGCTCCGTGGCGGACTTTGAGGGAACATCAAATTATATCTATTGAAATCAATCAGTGGGATGTCGCCAGCCTCTACGTGTCTGTATTGGGGCAAGGCAGAATGGATTACGGAGTTTTACTGTACCGTTCTCTAGAATCCTTGAAACGGTTTCGAGAACGAGTCGTCAACGATGAATCTTTTGAAGATTTAGAACAGGCTTTTTTAGGGCAAGACTGTTTGTTTGTTACCTTTGAAAGTGCCGCAGATATTGATGAGGACGACGAGGACGACGAAATTGATTTAGCCGATTTGCCTCCATCGGAAATTGAACCAAATTTCGGCAACCTACATCCTTTAGAAGGATTGCGATCGATTCTTTACGAAGAAGAAGCCCTCACGATGTTAGTTGCTCTCGAAGCCTTTCATCGCTTTTTCCGCAACGGCCGCCGGAAATTGGGTTCAGACACTTTTCCCACTCTTAGCAGCCGCTACCGCATCCCAGTGGCGCAGCCTGACGGAGAAATTCAACAGGTATCCGTTAAAGTTTCCACGATGCCGGATGTTTCAGACGAATTATTACAGATGCTCGGTGATGACGATGATGACGATGATGACGATGATGAGGAATTTGACAAGCCACTGCTGCGGGACGATTTGGTGCCGCAAAATTCATTTTTGAGTCTCGGCGCCGTACCTTGGGAAACGGTAGATTTCCTGCGCCAAAGTGTCCAGTTTCACCAAGGTGCAGAAGTTGATATTAATACCGCCGGAGATGGTTTGCCGGTGGTGATGATTCAAACTTCTCATCCAAAGGCAAAAACTATGATTCAGGATTTGAAAGAAGCTGGAGGTGTGAAGGGAATTGGTTTTAATCCGGGCGAAAATCCTTTTCAGGATGAGCAATTCGACTTGGGTATTTTGCAAACTAAAAATGGAGAGTTGTATTTGTTTGGGGAGTTCAATGAAGACGATCCGGTGCATCAGGAAGCTCGCAAGAAGTGGGACCGTCGCTGTAAATTAACCAACGGTTGGTGCGGTTTGATTATTGCTAAAGGGTTGATGGGTGCTTCTCGCGGTCAGCCTCAGTTTAAGGATATGATCGCTTTGCTTGAGGTGCGCTGGGTGTCTGCTAAAGAGTTGGGAATTGGGCCACTTCAGTTAATGCCGATGTTTTGAAGGAAGAAGGAATAAGGAAGAAGGAAGAAGGAAGAAAGAATAAGGAATAAGGAAGAAGGAAGAAAGAATATGTAAAAGTAATTTGTAAGGTGCGCCCCAGCGCACCCTAGGTTTTAAATTATAAAGGAAAATGATTATGTCAAATTCTACTCAAAAGCGAGAAGTGTTAGTCGCCCTTGATGCTGAATTCGCGGAGAAAATAGACCAGCTTACTGATGATTGGACGGAGGCTATCGAACAAGCTCTCCGTCTCTGGTACGCTAAGCAAATAGAAGATAAGTTGCGGAAGTTTTATCAAAACCGCAGCCAAGAAGATATTGAGTTTGAGGAAGAATGGGCAACATTTGCTCAGGAACAAATGGAAGAAATTTTAATAGAGGAAGGTCTTTGATACAATGACAGAAGCTTATCCGCGACAAGGCGAAGTTTATCTTGTTAGAGCTTTGCGAACGATCGGAGATACCAAAAAGCGTCCTGTTGCTGTCGTTTCCATAGATAGCCGGAATGAATTGAGCCGTACTGTACTGATTGTCCCTTTTACTAGCGATTTGAGAGGGGGCGAAACTCCGACTCGGGTTTTGATTCCGCCTGGTGAAGGAGGGTTAGAATCTGACTCGCTGGCTGTCTGCGAGCAAATTATAACTGTCCAAAAGACTTATCTGGAACAAGGCCCTTACGGTCAACTTAGTGCCGATGTCCTAGCAAGAGTTCAGAGGGCTATACAAATGTCGATCGGCATTTACGAACTTTAATAATATTTCTAATATTCTAAATTTTGTTACAATTTGTAAAAATACTGTAAAGGATAGGTAAAATGCGGGTTGCGATCGCAGGTGCGGGACTGGCTGGAATGACCACAGCAGTCGATTTAGTGGAGGCCGGCCACGAAGTAGAAATTTTTGAATCCCGCCCCTTTGTTGGCGGCAAAGTCGGCAGTTGGGTAGATCCCGACGGCAATCACGTGGAAATGGGTTTGCACGTCTTCTTCGGCTGCTATTATAACTTATTTGCTCTGATGAAAAAAGTGGGAGCATTTGACGATTTGCTCCTCAAAGAACACGTCCACACTTTTATCAATCGAGGCGGCGAAACCGGTTCTTTAGATTTTCGCTTTCCGGTGGGTGCTCCTTTGCACGGATTGAAGGCATTTTTTACTACATCCCAGCTATCCGTACAAGACAAAATTCAAAATGCGATCGCCCTGGGAACTAGCCCGATCGTCCGAGGTTTGATAGACTTTGACGGAGCGATGAAAACGATCCGCGATTTGGATAAAGTTAGCTTCGCTGACTGGTTCCGCAGTCAAGGGGGCAACCAAAACTCGCTCAAAAGAATGTGGAATCCGATCGCCTACGCACTGGGTTTTATCGACACTGAAAATATTTCAGCCCGGTGTATGTTGACAATCTTTCAATTCTTTGCTTCCAAAACCGAAGCCTCTGTCATGCGGATGCTGGCTGGTTCTCCCAACGAATATTTGCACAAACCCATTGTGGAATATTTGGAAAGCAAAAGAGCAAAAATTTACACGCGGCGCAGAGTCCGAGAAATTCAGTTTGAAGAAGGCAAAGAAACCCGCGTCACAGGCTTGGTAGTAGCTAACAGCGAAACAGAAGAAAATATTACCGCAGACGCTTATGTTTTTGCATTAGATGTGCCTGGAATTCAGAAAATATTGCCCCCAGCTTGGCGCAAATGGTCAGAATTTGACAACATTTATAAATTAGATGCTGTGCCAGTTGCTACAGTACAATTGCGGTTCGACGGTTGGGTAACGGAACTAGAAGACGAAGCCAAGCGCAAGCAGTTGAGCCACGCTGTAGGAATCGATAATTTGCTATATTCAGCAGATGCAGATTTTTCCTGTTTTGCTGATTTGGCGCTGACAAGTCCCAAGGATTATTATAAGGAAGGACAAGGTTCTCTGTTGCAGTTGGTGTTGACTCCGGGAGATCCGTTTATTAAACAAAGCAATGAGGCGATCGCCCAACACGTACTTAAGCAAGTTCAGGATTTATTCCCGTCAGCGCGGGAATTAAACATGACTTGGTACAGTGTAGTGAAGCTCGCTCAATCTTTGTATCGCGAAGCACCGGGAATGGATCTTTTCCGCCCAGCTCAAAAAACTCCGATCGCCAATTTCTTTCTAGCAGGAAGTTACACTCAGCAAGACTACATTGATAGTATGGAAGGAGCGACACTTTCAGGCCATCAAGCGGCTAAGGCAATTCTCGAAGCTTACAGTCATTAGTCATTAGTCGTCTCGATCCCCCCTAACCCCCCTTAATAAGGGGGGGACAAGAGTGTTCTCAAAGTCTCTCTTAATAAGTGGGGGAGGAACAGTGTTCTCAAAGTCCCCCTTCTTAAGGGGGATTTAGGGGGATCTAGATTCGACAATAAACGAGAAAATCCACAATCTAAAATCTAAAATCTAAAATCTAAAATCCCATGACTGATTGGTTAGAACACAGTGTCCAAGTAGAAGTGGCAATTCCCATCGAATTAGCGTGGCAACTCTGGTCAGATTTAGAGCAAATGCCACGCTGGATGAAGTGGATAGAATCTGTTCATGTTCTCGAAGAAGATCCAGAATTGTCTCGCTGGAAACTCGCAACTGGCGGGTTAGAATTTAGCTGGCTTTCTCGGATTCTCAAATTAGTGCCAAATCAGATAATTCAGTGGGAATCGGTAGACGGTTTGCCAAATAGAGGTGCCGTAAGATTTTACGATCGCAAAGACAGCAGTATAGTCAAGCTGACAGTGGCTTACGGAATTCCCGGCTGGCTGGGAAAATTGATGGATAACCTATTTCTGGGCCGCGTGGTTGAATCGACTATTCAGGCTGACTTGGAAAGGTTTAAAGAGTATGCTCTGAAAGTAAAAGCCACATCTTAAATTCTGAGGACTAAAGTCCTGTGGTTTTTAATTGTAACGCGAGAGTCGATCGCCCTTTGGCGTCAGTATCATAGAGATGTGCTGCTGATTCCTTCTCGGTTTAGTTATGAGTTATTGCCTAAACCCCGCCTGTCAAAACCCGCAAAATGCCGATCGTACCCAATTCTGCCTGAATTGCGGCTCCAAACTGTTGCTCAGAGAGCGTTACCGCGCCATCAAACCCCTGGGGCGCGGCGGTTTTGGTCGCACTTTTTTAGCAATAGACCAAGACAAACCCTCAAAACCCCGCTGTGCAATTAAACAGTTTTTCCCGCTATCTCAAGGTACCAGCAGCAGCGAAAAAGCAGCAGAATTATTCAACCGAGAAGCGGTGCGGCTGGACGAGTTGGGGAAACACCCGCAAATTCCCGAATTGTTGGCGCACTTTCAGCAGGAACGCTATCAGTATTTGGTACAGGAATTTATAGAAGGTCAGAATTTACAGGAAGAGTTGGCGCGGACTGGGCCTTTCAGCGAAAGTAAGATTCTCAGTCTGCTGAAGGATTTATTGCCAGTATTGCAGTTCGTGCACGATCGCAGTGTAATTCACCGAGATATTAAACCCCCCAATATTATCCGCCGCCGCCTTTCTCAAACTCCCATCATTTATACTTACCCCACATTAACCGGGGAATTAGTTTTAGTTGATTTTGGCGCTGCAAAAGTTGTGGAGGGTTTGAGAGAAACCGGTACAGTCATCGGTTCTCCCGAATTCGTGGCGCCGGAACAAATTAGAGGTCAAGCGGTTTATGCCAGTGATTTGTATAGTTTGGGAGTAACTTGCATTTATTTGCTGACTCAAATATCTCCTTTTGATTTGTTCGATATCAATCAAGATGCTTGGGTTTGGCGAGACTTTTTGAAGGTTCCAATTGATCCGAAATTAAGTCGCATTCTCGACAAAATGATCGAATCGAGTCTCAGTCGGCGCTACAAATCTGTAGCTGAGGTATTGAAAGATTTGCAGCCGCAGCAGTCGGCGGGGGCGGGCACGGGGGCATCGCCCCTACCAGCGCCTAAAATTTCCGTGCCGCAGAGGACACCGGTGGTGCAGAATGCAGTGCCGCCAACGGTTGCAGGCACAATTTTACCTGTGCCGCCGATGCAGCGGGTTGTTCCCACACGCGCGCCCACTTGGAGGTGTGTTCATACTCTGGTAGGGCATTCTAATGCTGTTACGTCGGTAGCTTTCAGTCCTGATGGTGCGACTTTAGCTAGTGGCAGTGAGGACAAGACGATTGAGATGTGGAAGCTGGACGCGGGTAAGCGGTGGTACACTCTTACGGGTCATTCTGACTGGGTGACTTGTGTGGCGTTTAGTCCTGATGGCGCGAGTTTGGCTAGTGGCGGCAGGGACAAAATGATTCATATTTGGGATTTGAATAAGGGTAAGTGGTGGTACGCTTTGGCTGGTCATTCTGACAGGGTTTCTGCTGTCGCGTTTAGTCGGGATGGTCAGGTTTTGGCTAGCGGTAGTCGGGACAAAACTGTGCAGTTGTGGAATTTGAATAAGGGAAGGCGGATGTCGGCTTTGACTGGTCACGCTGGCGGGGTGGAGGCGGTGGCTTTTAGTCCTGGCGGGGAGTTTTTGGCTAGTGGCAGTCGGGACAAGACTGTGCAGTTGTGGGATTGGCAAAATGGTCGATCGATTTGTACTCTGGCGGAGCACGGGGATTGGGTGCGGGCGATCGTTTTTGCTGCGAACTCCCCCAACTCCCTTGCCGGCCCGACCCCCCCCAGCCCCCCCTTGGTAAGGGGGGGAGTAGGAGAAGGATTGACTTCCTCTGTGTCCCCTGCCGGTCAGACCCCCCCCAGCCCCCCCTTGGTAAGGGGGGGAGTAGGAGAAGGATTGATTTTGGGGACGGGGAGTCGGGATGGTACGGCGAAGCTGTGGCGGGTGGATGGACAGGGGCGAGGGACGCTGTTGCGGAGTATGAGGGACAATTCTGGGGATGTTTTGTGTGTGGCGTTGAGTCCCGATGGTCGGGTTTTGGCGACGGGGAGTCGGGATGGCACGATTTATTTGTGGGATGCGGGTACGGGGAGTTTGCTGGAAATTCTGACGGGCCACGGGGGGGAGGTTTTGTCGGTGGCGTTTAGTGCTGATGGGGGGAGTTTGGCTAGCGGTGCGGGCGATCGAACTGTGAGGATTTGGCGGGGGATTGGGCATTAGGGGCGATGTCAAGAGTGTCCGTCTAAAAAATCTTATATTTATGCTTGACAGGCGATCGAATGTTCTGCTACATTAGGAATTCGTGAGGACGCATAGCTCAGTTGGTTAGAGCACTACGTTGACATCGTAGGGGTCACTGGTTCGAGTCCAGTTGTGTCCATGAATTTCAATCATTTATAAATCAAGGGTTTTAGGTTTGCCCTCCTACCGAGAGTTTTGTCTTTCGCTCGACAATTAACCTATTCGTTAGATCATGAATTTAAAAATCTGACGCACCCTACTGAATCAAAATCAAATGATATTAGAGCATGGAAGACTTTACCATGACTCAAGCGATATCGAAGTTCAGGAGTTTTGATGAATTTCTGGAAGGAAAACCATAAATCCGTTATGAATTACATAACTGATTTATGGTTTAAATTAAATGCCAAATCCAACTGGTAAGCATTCATCCAACGCGGGTTTTCAATCGATAGAATTGGGTTTAGAAATCAGGCGATTACAACTTCCTTTATTCCCAAGGAATGTACAATTAAATTTAACGATAACTCTGGCTACGATCTCGATGTGATTGTATTAGATAAACAAGCCGTTGAAGCCAATGAGTCTTGATGGGAAAGAGAATCAGTTATTACTCAGGGAAATTCGGTTAAATTAGTTATTGAAGTAGTCAGCACAAATTGGCGTGATGATTATGCACATAAAATGATTGATTATGAAGCATTAAGCATTCCTGAATATTGGATTGTAGATTATTTGGGCTTAGGGGGTAGCCGTTATATTGGTTATCCCAAACAGCCTGCTTTATCGGTTTATCAGTTAGTAGATGGTGAGTATCAAATTAAGCTGTTTTGGGGAGATGAAAGAATTGAATCAGCGGTGTTTCCAGAGTTAAATTTGACCGCTAAGCAAATTTTTAACGGTGGATAAGTGCTGAGGCGATCGCATAGCTCAGTTAGTTAGAGCATTACAATGCCATTGTAGGAGGGGTCAGCGGTTCGAGTCCCTTTCTTTCCATACCTAAAACCCGCCCACAAAGCGGTTTTTGTGGTTTCTATCACCAAACTAATAGATTTGGCATTCTCAATTAGGAATGACAGAATATGTCTAGGCTAGAGATTTAGTATAGTTGCCACGTTTCGTCGAGGCTGTTGCTGAGCAGTTGGGTTGTTTGCAGGAGTTCGGTGTTAAAGAAAGGCTAGCCCGATTCTCGTCGGCACCATCCCCATCCGTGAACAAAGCGCAAGCAAGCAGAACAAGAAAGAAAACCACTGTGAGAACGCGATCGCTTTGCACGATCCCAAGCAGAAGCCACTAACCGGATTAAAGACGAATTTTTAGCGGTGTTCTGGCATGAGGTGCGATCGCCCCTGTGCTTAAATACTGAATGACTTAGGTTTGGGGCATATTATATCTTGATTCCCTAACAATAGCTGGCATAATAGGTAAATAGGCAGGACTAACCGCAATGAATGTAGAACGTACACACTCCTTGAACGATCGAGAAGAGCTTACTGTAAATTTTCCTCAAGAGCTATGTACGGACTGCCAAGCACTGGAAGCACGACGATTTGCGGTGATAGTCGAGCACATGGCTGAGGCTTTTATTTCTATTAATTCAGAGTGGCACTGTACCTATGTCAACCATAAAGCAGAGGAGCTTTTAAACAGTAAGCAGCAACACCTGATAGGCAAAAATATATGGACTATATTTTCGGTCGATCTTACCTCGGAGCTATATAAGTATTGTCATCGAGCGATCGCAACGCGAACTGCAATCGAGTTTGAAGAACATTACCCCTCATTCAACAAATGGTTGAGAATTCGCCTCATCAAGAGTGAAGATGGGTTACTTATTTACTTCCAAGACACTACTGAAACATCTCAACTCGATCGACAATTAAAAGCCGAAATCGCCAATTCGCAGCAGGTGGAAGCCACCCTTCAGAAAGAACAGGAGTTTTTGAAGGCCATCCTAAACAACGTTCAAGCTGGCATTGTGGCTTGCGATGCCGATGGCATATTGACGGTATTTAACCAAGCAGCTAAAGATTTTCATGGATTACCTCAGCAGCCAGTTCCATCGGCTCAATGGGCTGAGTATTATAACTTGTATTTGCCCGACGGCAAAACACCCATGAATACAGAGGATATTCCCCTGTTCCAGGCATTGCAAGGACAGAACGTTCGTGATGTGGAAATGATGATTGTTCCGCAGCAGGGAACGGCGCGAATGCTGTTAGTAACTGGACAGGCGATTATAGCTCCAAACGGCGAAAAACAGGGTGCAGTTGTTGTGATGCACGACATTACACAACGCAAGCAGGCAGAAACTGCTCTGCGTGAGGGTGAAGCGCAATTATCCAGCATCTTCCAAACTATTCCTGATGGTATCACTATTCTAGATTCTACCGGGGAGATTATAGCTGCCAATAGGGCCGCAGAAAGGATTTTAAGATTGACTTGCAGGGACAGTGTGGAGCGAGGGTATAACGCTCCATCCTGGTTCATTACAACCGTGGAGGGTCATCCTTTCCCAGAAGATGAACTGCCGTTTGCGCGGGTGATGCAGACAGGTGAGCCTGTTTATGGTATTGAACAGGCTATTAGCCATGCTGATGGAACTCGCACGATTCTCTCGATCAATGCTTCCCCTTTGTTTGACGCAGAGGGGCAAATTATCAATATCATTGCTGCTTTCAGCGACATTACTGAACGGAAGCAAACCGAAGACGAACGAGTACAGCTTGTTCAAGAACAGGCAGCCCGTGCTGTAGCAGAGAATTCTCAACAACAATCAGCATTTTTAGCCCAAGTGAGTGCTGTCCTTTCCTCTTCACTAGAGTATGAACAAACTCTCCAAAGCGTTGCAAAGCTGGCAGTTCCTTATTTTGCAGATTGGTGTAGTGTTGATCTGCTGAATGACGATCGCACAATTGGTCGTGTTGCAGTGGCTCATTCAGATCCCGAAAAAGTGAAGTTTGGCTGGGAGTTGGCTCAACGCTTTCCCAGACATCTCGATGATGGGTATGGCATTGCTAAAGTCATGCAAACAGGACAGGTTGAAATTGGGATTGAGATTACAGATGAACAGTTAGTTGCCACAGTGCCGAATGGTGAATACCTGGAAATCTTACGTGGAGTTGGGTTAAAGTCCTGCATCATTGCACCACTACAGGCACGCGGGCGGGTGTTGGGTAGCATTACGTTTGTGTTTACTGAATCCGATCGCCGCTATCGCCTGGAAGACATTGGCCTGGCTGAAGATTTGGCTCAGCGAGCAGCGATCGCCATTGATAATGCTCGTCTATATAATGAAACACAACAAGCGAAATTAGCCGCCGAACTCGCTGCTAACCGGACGGCTCGACTGCTGGCGGTGATGACAGCTTTGTCGGAATCGCTAACCTCGGCTCAAGTGGCTCAGGTGATTATTGAACAGGGAATGTCCGCACTGGGAGCAAGTTGTGGTTTGGTTGCGGTATTAAACCAGGATGCAAGCGAACTGGAGATTATTCAAGCGATCGGGTACGAGCACGTAGGAGAATTTCAGCGCAGTTTTTCGATTCATGCACCCTATCCTCTCGCAGAAGCTGTGCGAAGTGGGCAACCTGTTTGGCTAGAAACTATCGAAAACCGAATTGCCCGTTATCCTGATTTAGCCCAAGCTTATGCCCAGGCTGGTTCAAAAGCCTGGATTTCAGTGCCATTACTGATTGAAGGACAAGCCGTTGGTGGACTGTCGCTGAGTTTTTCGACCGTTCCCGGACTTTCCGAGAGCGATCGCGCTTTCGTTTTGGCACTGGCACAGCAGTCGGCGCAGTCGATCGACCGAGCACGGCTCTACGAGTCAGAATCGCAAGCACGGACACAAGCAGAAGCAGCTAACCGAATTAAAGATGAGTTTTTAGCTGTCTTGTCGCACGAATTGCGAACTCCGTTGAATCCGATTCTGGGTTGGACTCGGCTGCTGCGAAGGGGAAGCCTGGATTCTGGCAAGACGGCGGTAGCTCTCGAAACAATTGAACGCAATACCCAGTTGCAAGTTCAACTGATTGAGGATTTGCTGGATATTTCTCGGATTCTGCAAGGGAAGCTGAGTTTGAACTCTACTCCTATTAATTTGAAAACAACTCTTAAAGCCGCGATCGAAACAGTTAGTTTAGCCGCCGAAGCGAAAAACCTTCAAATTCAAACTCACCTAGAACCCGATGTCGGCGATGTGTTAGGAGATGCTACCCGATTGCAACAGGTTGTCTGGAATTTGCTCACCAATGCCATTAAGTTCACCCCAACGGGAGGTAGAGTTGAAGTTGAGCTAAAAACGATTGATTCCTATGCTCAAATTCAAGTCAGGGATACAGGAAAAGGGATTAAGCCAGAATTTATTCCCTATGTCTTTGACACATTTCGACAAGCTGATAGCAGTATTACGAGAACCTTTGGTGGATTAGGGATCGGATTAGCGATCGTGCGTCACGTCGTTGAGCTACACGGTGGAACTGTCAAAGCCGAAAGTTGTGGAGAAGGACAGGGAGCAACATTTACTGTCACACTTCCCTTATTAGCCAGGAGCAATGATGCAAACAGCGATCGCAACGATAATTTATCACTCAAAGCTCACACTTCACCCTTGGCTAGATTATGTATCCTTGCCGTCGATGACGAAGTAGACAATTTAGAGTTAGTTCAATGTATTTTGGAGCAAGCGGGAGCCACAGTGATCTCTGTATCTTCAGCAAAAGATGCGCTACAAAAGCTCAATGAATTGAAGCCAGATGTTTTGATTGCTGATATTGGGATGCCACAAATTGATGGCTATATGTTGATTAGTCAAGTCAGACAACTATCCACACAGGAGGGAGGAGAGATTCCCGCGATCGCTCTCACAGCGTATGCAGGTGAGGCAAATCAACAGCAAGCACTAGCAGCCGGATTTCACAGGCATCTTCCCAAGCCTGTTGAGCCTGAAACGTTAGTGGAGACAATTGAGAAATTGCTTCATCAAATCGAGTAATATTAATTTTGCTTGCACCATCAGTGATTGATATAATTCATCTGCATTAATCTGTGTTTATCTGGTCCTACATCCCCAAATCATATCAAATCCGATCGCCAGTCGATCTGAGGACACGGCACCGCGCCGTGTCCTTAGCCGTAACTTACCTGTGACAGCCTTGGGCGATCGCCTTCAACACCGCTAGCCGCACTTCTGGATGAGATTTCTCAAGCCCGTTCGCCCGAAAAACCCAGTGTCCGCCGCCCGCGTGTTCGATCGCAATTTTCTGACCGTCAGGCAAAACTATTTGCCACCAATTCAACACACTGGCTTTAATAAGGTGGCACTGAATTTCGTTCAGTTGAGCCTCCATTAATTTCAGTTGACGCATGATTGGATTTTGGGCAGATGACTTCATGATTTTTCTCATTAAATGAATTCGACTGTTTCTCGGCTTGGATTTCAGTTTGCCGATTTTTGAACTTAACTTCACCTTCCGAAGTTTTTGCCTTAACTTCCCTTTCCGAAGTTTTCGCCTTCACTTCCCTTTTACCACCTTTAGGCTCAACTTTGACTCCAAAACCTTTAGACTTAACTTTTCCTGGTGGGGCAGAAGTTGAAGTCTGTTCCGTGGCTGGCTTCTTAAACTCCGCATCTAATTGGTCTAAAATCTCCTCTTGCTCGGGAGTATGTTCCGCTGGCTGCTCTAAATTGCTGGGATTGTATTCGCCAACCAACCTTGCCAAAAATTCCGAAATTGACAGTCCGGCTGCGGCTGCTTTTTTCGTTAAAAGGGCGTAGGTGTCGGTTTTTATGCGAATTTGTTTGAGCCGAAGGTTGGGATTGTTGTCAACGGTTTCGGCAATAGTTACTGCGGTAATCCTTTCTTTTGGTATGACATCGACAACTTCTTGCCACTTTTCCTGTAAACGACAGTCGCCATATTGGTCTGTAATTGCGTGTTTGAACAAAGGGACAACTTGAGCAACGCAGCTAGGCAAAATCTCAAATCCTGCTTTAATTAAGCGCAGGCAAATACTCGCTGCTTTGATAATTTGTGTGCAGTAAAAATACTGCCGACCTAATGCTTGTTCGCAGTAACTTTTAAAAGTTTTGAACTTGTCTTTGTACAATCGCAGCTTTCGGATGGCATCCAGCATGATTCCTTGACGCACGTAGTCTAGGAATCCCCTTTTAATTTCGCCTGTGAGATAGTCTAAATCGTGAAAGGGAGATTGATTCTGGATTTCTTCTTCAAAGTCTAGCAGCGGGCCTGCAAAGTGAAAGTTGGAGGCGACATCGCCTAGGTAGAAGTTGTCAATTGATGGGGGCATGATCTGGAATGGTTCGAGAAATGGCACGATAGCACGGAAGTTGTGCGATCGCAAAGTTGAAGTTTTGGTCTGGATCTTTGATAAAATGTTGAGTTGGAGTGTCCTGTGAGGTCGATCGACCTTTTACATGGCATCACCTCCTCGGCGTTGAGAAAAAAGGGGCTTGAGGTATGCGCCCAACCCCCGAAAATACGCTTGGGTATGCAGGCATAATTGATAGACACTAAAAATAAGGCGGTCTTTCAAACCTGCATTTTGACGAAAGTAGGCTCGCCAGGGGGCCTTTGTTTGGTCGCTATACATGAAGTCTACTTCATCTAAACAACCATGTCAAGAGGTTCGCTTCATGAAACAAACTTCATGCACTGTGGAAGAAAATTTGCAAGAAAAGGACAAGTCTCCATTAAGGCTTCTCAGAGAACAAGCTGGCCTAACCCGCCCTCAAGTCAAACAACATATCGGCGTTTCTGAGCGGATGCAAGCTGACTGGGAATCAGGAAAGTCCATGCCAACTGTTGAAAACGTAGCTGCACTGGCTAACCTGTACCAGGTTTCTCTAAAAACTATGTTTGAGCTTTTAGGATTAGATGTAACTAAAATTCCCGATGACTTACCAAGTCGATCGCCCTCGCCGAAAGACAACTAACCCGCAGGGGTTCGGAAATGTCTAGGGAAACGGGTTTGAGTCATGCACCCAAGCCCGGAAAATACAAACGCTATAACTAAAAACTCAGAAGCCCGATCGACCTTTCATCGATCAATCCGTAATTTTCCCTCTCAGAGCTTTAATCTGCCCTCGCTTGGTTTTGCTGTCGAGACGCTTGCGCTGGGAACTACGAGTCGCTTTGCTGGGTTTGCGCCTTTTCGGTATGACGATCGCACTTTTAATGAGTTCTTGCAGCCGTCTCAAAGCCTCCTCCCGGTTTTGTTCCTGGCTGCGGTGTTCCTGGGCCTTGATGACAATCACACCTTCGGAGGTGATGCGCTGGTCGTTGATTTGGAACAAACGCTGCTTGTAGCGATCGGGCAATGAGGAAGCTGGGATATCAAAGCGCAAGTGAATCGCACTCGCCACCTTATTTACATTTTGCCCCCCCGCGCCTTGAGAGCGAATCGCACTAATCTCGATTTCGCGATCGTCTATGAACACAGTGTTAGAAATTTGTAACATGATGAATAAGTGAAATTAAAGATACTGAGAAAGCAGTGCATCTTTTATATATAACTTACTTGGGTAGATAAATTATTTACACTTCTTAGCTGTCAGGATGAATTCGATGAGTCTTTTTCTATCCCATAACTCTATGTCGTTAGATTCAGCAAGGTTGTAAGCATTTTCGGTAAATCTGTTGTTGGTGATGACTCTTCCTTTATTGCCGTTGTAATATTTGACGGCTCCTGCTACTTCTTGAACTGCTTTAATACCAACTGGATTTTTGCTTCTTTTCGCTTGAACCACAGTTTTTGAGCCATCTTTGTATAAAATTAAATCCGCCCCATAATCTTGACTATCTTGAGTTAACTTAACACTATAACCAAAGTTTATAAAATAAAGATATAGAAAATTTTCAAACTCTTTTCCCGTCATTTCATCTACTTCCAGAATACCACTGTCTAATAAACGTTTTCTTGACTCTTCTTCTTTCAATGTATCCAATACCGATGTTGCAATCACACCGAAAACGGCAGCGGCTTTTACTATAAAAGGTTTCATGAAATTACATAAATTACTACAAAGGACGCTATCGCTCTTTAACGACGAATATATTAAAACTATCTCAAAAACAAACGTCAGTCAAAACAGCAACACCAGAATAATTAGTAAGGTGCGCCGAAACGCACCCTACAAAAACTAATTAATCGGTAGTACCAGTTTGCAGCGACTCTTTAGCAGTCTGTGTCCACTCAGAGTGGAAGAATTCACCGCGCGGTTTGTCGGTGCGTTCGTAGGTGTGAGCCCCGAAATAATCCCGCTGAGCTTGCGTGAGGTTTTGTGGCAATCTTTCGCGCCGGTAGCTATCAAAATAGTCGAGCGAGGCGCTAAATGCTGGCACTGCAATCCCCAGTTGGCAAGCAGTAGCTAACACGTCCCGCCAAGCTGATTGGCGATCGAGAATGCTCTGTTTGAACTCCGGTGCTAACAGCAAATTCGGCAACGTGGGGTCGTCCTTGAAAGCTGTTTTAATCTTGTCCAAAAATCCAGCCCGAATAATACAGCCACCCTTCCAAATTCGGGAAATTTCGCTCAAACTTAAGTCATAGTTGTACGACTTCGAGGCCGCGCTCAAAAGTGCCATGCCTTGCGCGTAGGAGCAAATCTTCGAGCAGTAAAGCGCATCCCGAACTTTGTTCACAAACTCTTTAGTATCGCCTTCGTACTTGCCGCTAGGCCCCGTAAGTTCTTGGGAAGCTTTGATGCGCTCGTCTTTGTAAGAAGACATGATTCTCGCATTCACAGCCGCGATAATTGTGGGAATGCTCACGCCCAATTCCAAAGCACTCATAACAGTCCAGCGGCCGGTGCCTTTTTGACCGGCTGCGTCCATAATTACCTCAACTAAGGGTTGCTTAGTTTCCGGATCAATGTACTTGAAAATATTAGCCGTAATTTCTATCAAAAACGAGTTGAGCTCGTCTGTGGTATTCCATTCGGCAAAAACTTCCTGCAACTGCTGGCCGTTCAATCCACCAACGTTTTTGAGCAAATCGTAGGCTTCAGCAATGAGCTGCATATCACCGTACTCAATGCCGTTGTGAACCATCTTCACGTAGTGGCCTGCGCCACCAGGGCCGATGAATGTGACGCAGGGGCCGTCATCTACTTGAGCCGCAATTTTGGTGAGAATTGGCTCTAGTAGGCCGTAAGCAGTGCGGGTGCCACCGGGCATCAAGCTAGCACCATTCAGCGCGCCTTCTTCGCCGCCGCTGATGCCCATGCCGACAAATCCCAGTCCCATCGATTCTAAATCTTTGGTGCGGCGTTCGGTGTCGTCGTAGAGCGAGTTGCCACCGTCAATAATCATGTCGCCCGGTGACAGCATGGGTTTGAGCTGGTCGATGACCGCATCTACGGGTTTCCCAGCTTGCACCATAACTAAGATTCGGCGTGGGGTTTCTAGGGCATCGACGAATTCTGTCAGAGTCTTGGCGGCTACAATGTTCTTGCCGGGGGCGCGTTGGGCCATGAAGTCGTCGGTTTTGGCTGCTGTGCGGTTGTACACAGCCACGGAGAAGCCTCTGCTTTCGACGTTGAGCGCTAGGTTTTCGCCCATCACGGCTAGACCGATTAAACCAAAATTTTGCTTTGTCATGCTAATAACCCGCTGGTTGTTCCCGCTTGATGATAGGTTTGCGAGAGAGGAAAGCGAGGCGGGGTGTACCGCTTTCCGGTGGACTAAAAGTATTGGACAATAGACCTAGGAGGTTTAGGTTTATTTTTATATTCTCAGAATTGCTGTTTGGTAAATCAGTAGGGTTTTTTTAAGATTTAAGGGATATTAATGACGCGGGCAGGTGATGATAAGGCAGGTATTATGTCGATCGCAGTAACGGTAGATACAAACAAGCGGACATTTTAAGGACAATTGAGGAGACTGTTGTAATTATGGAAGATTTGCAGTATCTCGCGGCCTGGGTGAAGGAACAACACGCTCGCGAGTATATTTTGACTTGGCTGCTGAGTCAACAGGGGCTGTGGTGGTCTGATGGGGATATTTATCAGGCCGTTTTGCAAAAGTCGGGAAAGCTTTTGAAAGCTTATGTTCAAAAAAGGCAAGCGGGAGAGTTATTTGAGGGAATTTCTGAGAAGTTGGGAGGAGATGATAATTGGGATGATTTGGCGGGGAGTTTGGCGCGGATTGTTGCGGTTTATCAAGAGGAATTATCGCATTTGCAAGAGCGCGATCGCAAGGGGGATGGGGTAAAAAAAAATTTGATTAGCCAACCGTTGACTGGAGATCCTTTGCCGCTTTTGGAGGTGCAGCAAGCTTTGCCTGATCCTTATGCGGATACGTTGACGGGGAGATAATTGCTCATCATTTTTGTGGATGGAGGCTCATCTCAGAAACCGGGTTTCTTCCTTTATTTCTCGTACTCAACCCTAATTGTCGCAGAAACCCGGTTTCTCGCCACTTGAGCGACAGTTCTCGATCTAGATTCAAGGATTGAGAATAGGTGTAATATCTAGAAGAAATCCGGGAAGTACATCTTCACCCGAAAGTGTAGGCGGTTGGTCAAAAGAGAAATTAATCACTTCTGCTACCTCTTCAGACAAGCGATAGATTTCTACTAAAGGTGTTTGGGGGTCAATTAGCCAACCTAAGCGACAGCCGTTAGTTCGATAATACCGCATTTTAGCCCGCAATGTTTCTAGGGAATCACTTTGCGATCGCAATTCTATTACAAAGTCCGGGCACAGGGGAGGAAATTTGCGCTTATCTTCTGCGGATAATGCTTCCCAACGTTCTAGGAGTACCCAAGCAGCATCAGGGGAACGCTTCGCACCGTTGGGTAATTGAAAGATAGTGGAAGAGTCAAAGACTTTTCCCAATCGAGTCTGACGATTCCACAAACCGAGTCCCAGGTTGAGATCGGAATTTCTGATGCCGCTTTCGCCGCCTGTTGGAGGCATAATAATTAGTTCTCCTTCGGGGGTTTGTTCTAATCGCCACTCTTCATTAGCGATGGACAATTGATAAAATTGTTCGTCGGTTAAAGCGACGGCTGCAGGTAGGTTGAGGGTTATAGTTTCCATCGTTGATATTATCGCCAACTAGGTTGGTTTTATTATAGCTCGCACTTTCTGAAAATTTTCTCAAAAAGATCGCACGATCAGAAACCGGGTTTCTTCCGATATTTTTCGTACTCAACTGAAAATTGTCGCAGAAACTCGGTTTCTCGCCACGCAGCGACACAAATGCGAGCGTTAGGGCTGGTTCATATAAATTGTTTGTGGGAATTCAAGATGGTTGATGAACCCGCCCCTCCGGTAATTCTGTTGATTTCACTCTAAATATAGCTGCTAGCTTGACGGGTGAACATTGAGCAGTAAATTCCGTTTGATGCTATCAATTCGTCGTGAGTTCCTATTTCTGCTATTTTACCGTTTTCCATCACGGCGATACGATCGGCTATTTTCGCTAATCCTAATCTGTGACTGATGACTATTGTTGTTTTCCCGGCGGCTATTTGGCGGAAGATGCTGTAAATTTCGTGTTCTGTCTTGGGGTCTAGGGCGGCGGTTGGTTCGTCAAAAATTAGCACTTCGGCTGTAGAAAGCCGCATTAAGGCGCGGGCGATCGCAATTCTTTGCCACTGTCCCCCCGATAAGTCGATGCCGTCTTCTAATTGTTTCCCCAACGGTGTCTCTAAACCTGCGGAAAGACTATTGACTTTTGCGCTAATTCCTGCTTCGGAAATAGCTTCGTTAATTGCGGTGTCATCCGACAGTGAAAGCAAGTCGCCGAAACCGACGTTTTCGCGGACTGTGGAGGGGAAACGGGCGTAATCTTGCATAACGACAGCGATGCGCGATCGCACGTATGCTAGAGAGTACGATCGCAAATCTTTGCCGTTCCAGTCGATCGTACCACTTGTCGGGTCGTACAGGCGACCGAGGAGTTTGCCAAGGGTGGTTTTACCCGCGCCATTTTCACCTACAAGCACTAGCATTTCACCCGGATTAATCGTTAAGTTGATATCCTCAACTGTGCTTTTATTGCTACCGGGATAGCAGAAAGATAAATGCTTCATCTCGATGCCAATTTTATCTTTTGTGGGGGGGGAATCTTGCCCGCCTTCTGGTAAACTAGGCAGGCGAGATGCTACATCCCCAAGCGGAGACTGCAATTCTGGTTGGAGTTCCAAAAGTTGAAAAATTGGACTAACGCTGAGAGAGATATCGTACAAATTAGTAGAAGTGCTAATCAGTATCTGCAAACTTTGCTTTACTTGAACAATCAAACCCGAATAGAGTGCTAAATCGCCCAAAGTATAGCGACCACCCAAAGCTCCCATTACTACATAAATAAATGGCAATGCCACTCCGATTCTACTAAACATCGACCAGAAAAGTACAACAATTGCTCCTTTTTTTCGGATTTGCTGCATCTCGCTAAAAAATTGCAAAAACTGACCCTGCCAGCGTTTGAGCCAAAGTTCTTGCAACCCAAACAAACGCAATTCTTTAGCATATTCTTCGCCCGTCAAGACTCTACTGGATAAGTTCATTTCGCGGCTGATTTTAGCTTGCTTTCTTTGAACTCTCCAGATGATTCTGCTATATTTTCTTTGGGTATAAATTGAGGGAGATGATGAGATTAACATCAGCACTGGCACCCACCAAGCTATCGCAGCAGCAAGGCCTATCGATGGAATAAATATAAAAATTCCCGTGATGGTCATGCTGATGGTAAAGGCTAGTTGCTGTATTTTGGATACTCCGGTTTTGGCTAGTTCTACAATATTTAATAGTTCGGGGTTTTCAAATAGGGCAATATCGTCGAAATTGGCGACTTTTTCGAGGACTTTTCCTTCGACAAAGCCTTGAACGCGATCGCGCAAAGATGTCGCGACAAAAGAGTTCATTGTGTCTAGGGCATCGCCGACTAACTTGAGACTTAAGACTCCGCCAATACTCCACAGCAATATTGGTCGGGAAAGCATCAAAGCAAAGGGCTGTGCAGTTTGGGTTTGCGACAGCAACCGAGATACTTCATCAATGATTAATTTATCTAAAAATAGGACGGCAGAGGGGGCAGCACCGCTGATAATGTTGAGTATTATTAAATTGCGGAGTTCAATTGGTGCGGCTTTGATTATCAGGCCCAGACTGCGCCACAAAGCTTGGAATGTGGTAATTTGGATGGGTTGCATAGTTTGTGGGTAGGTGTCGGGTCTACTCATCCCCGGACGGTATATTATAACAGTAGTTATTAACCCTCTTTTGTCAGTTTCGGCAGAAAATAATCTGGGATGGTTATATCATAAGACTTTTACCAAAAACCTTGATTTCAGCCATTCTGTTAGAAAATAAATGCTCAAATCCTTGAGCTATCTACAGTTGAAAATTTGGTTCTCATTTTTAATTTCCCAGAGTGACAAAAGAGAGTTAACTGTTTGCCTAGCATTGACAGGGTACAGTATTGGTTTTTCTCCTCAAGTTTCCCAGGTTGGTTGAAAATTTACGATCGCATTCATAGCTCGTTCCAAACTGGGGGAATTAGTCTGTGCTGACGCAACCTGCCAACTTTGATTGACAAAGTGGATGAGTTGACCATTGTAGTCTTTACCAATTTTTGCCGTACTATTACGATCGGGGACGATCGCCTCCCGCAGATTTCGCTTCTTTGACTTTTTAGCCAGATTGATTAAAAGCTGCTTGGGGTCAGGAATTCGATCCGCGTCGCCAGGAATCAAGTCTACTGAAATACCCAGAAATTGGGCAAAGCCCTCTCGATGTGCAAGTAACCACGCTTCCACTTCTTTAACAGCAATCCGAAACAGCAGATTAGGATGTTTTGGTTGAGTTAACCACTCCGAAATAATTACTAACGGGCATTCTGCATTATCCAAATCAGTTAATACTAAGTATGGCATTCCCTTGGCCGCATAATTTAATCCAGAAATAACCTTTTTAATTTTGCCATATCCTCTCTGATTCAAGCACTGTCCCACTGAAAAAGGACGTTGAGACTGTTTGAGCATTTGTTTAAGAACTGCTTCACTCAGTACATCCTCAAACACTAAATTGATGGGAATATCCGTCATTTGAATAAACTCAGTTTTTCAATCGCGGGCGGTGCTGTAAGAGGAAGTGCAGCATCAGCTATGCTTAAACCTCCTTCTAATAGCATTTTGATTTGTTCATTACTTGAAGCAAGTTTTACCTGAGTTCCTTCAGGAGTCGGTGTCATTAGCAGTACCTCTTCACCACCAATGCCTTTATCAGAGAGCAAATCAGCACTATGGGTACTGAGAATAACCTGTCGCTTTCTCGGACGCTGAAGGCGATAAATGAGAGACGGTAAATTGCTAACAATCGCCGAATTTAAGGAAAGTTCTGGTTCTTCTAGTAACAATAATGAATCGGTTTCTAAAAGAGACCAAAGCAAACCAATTAATCGTAAAGTTCCGTCAGAAAATTGGTCTTCCCGTTGTTTTCCCGCTCCTGGCCGCCAATGTTCATAAACAGCTTCCAAATGAGGAACCCCCATCACATCTTTGGTATCTGTGAGGTTTTTCAATTGTGGGACAGCCAACTTTAAAGCATCTTCAATTTTTCTTAATCGCGATCTTCGAGTTTTTTCGGGAGTTTTAGCAACTCGCTCTAAAAAAGTTCTCCCAAAAGGATCTTCGGAAAGTCCAGGGGTAGCAAAAGCTTCGGGATGGCGAACTAACTGAGGAATTAAATGTAAATATAAAATCGCTTCTAAAAATTTAGAAATTTCTCGGAATTCTGCATTGGCATTAATTTGCTCTAAATAAGTCTGGGTGAGACGTAGCTCATCGTTGTCATCCTCTTGGGTAGGGCGATTAACAATTTGTTGCTCGCCTTTCCAAACTCGTTCGTAGGCAACAATCGGCTCATTTTTCCCCCCTTTTCTCTGTTTGATTCCCAGCCCATACCTCCATAATGGCTGTTGGGCATTAGATTCGGAAAGGTGAATTTCTATTTCTACATCGGGATAACGGCGCGCATAAAGACTGCGAATTTTTGATACGCCACCTCGATCGCTCACGGCTTTCTGCAATCCGCCTCCTGCTTTAGCCAGATCCCGCAAAAAGCGCAATGAATCGAGAAAGTTTGACTTACCACAAGCATTAGGGCCTACCACAAAAACGCGATCGCGCAAGTCAACATTCACGGACTGAAAATTGCGCCAATTTTTCAGAGCTATATGGGAGATAATCATTATTTTAACCTAATCCATAAATAGTTGAGCATAAATTTAATTTTTACCCAGCATTGAAAATTTGCTTGGCAGTCAAATTTAACTCTGGAAACACCAAAGACTCAACCTTTTCACTTTCTCGAAACAGCTTAATTTGATACTCACCATCTACTAGCTGATAAACCGATAAAGTAGGCTGTTTCGGAGAACCAATATAACGGCTACCGCCTAAACCTAAATAATCTACAATCCAATATTCAGGAATGCCTAATGCTTCATAGTCTATCATTTTGTGTGCATAATCATCGCGCCAATTAGTGCTGACAACTTCAACAACTAATTTAACGGAATTTCCCTGAGTGATGACTGATTCTCTTTCCCATCGAGACTCATTGGCTTCTACAGCTTGTTTATCTAATACAATTACATCAGGATCGTAGCCAGAGTTATCGCTAAATTTAATTGTACATTCCTTGGGAATAAAGTAAGGAAGTTGCAATCGCCTGATTTCAAAGCCCAATTCGATCGCCTGAAAACCTGCGCTGGCTAAATGTTTACCAGTTGGATTTGGCATTTCGACAACAACTCCGTTATGTAATTCATAATGTCCGTTTTCTGGTTTTCCTTCCAGAAAATCATCAAAAGTTATTAACTTGGATATTGTTTGAGTCATCAGAAAGCCTCTTTAGTGATAGGTCGATGAATAATTATATTTTGAGCTCGATCGAGGGATACGATCGCCCTTTCCATCTCAAACTCTGCCAGATCGAGCGATCGCCCTGAATGCCACCATAGCATAAACCGCTTGATGCCAAAACTATCCAAATGTCAAACGCCGCACCGTACCATCATCGGTAAATCGCTGTTCGCCAACGCCAACAACTTCCACAATAACTTCGCGTTCTGATATCAAAAATTGACCCTCGCGCGCGGCAATTTCAACGATGATTTTTTCCCCTTCCAAATACACCTTGTAATTAGTCGTTGCCCAGACACCTTTTTCATGTTCAAAACTGTGTCCGTCGTCCTCATAAAGCGTCCATTCACCGCTTCCGGGCCAAATTCGCATTTTTAATGACTCAAGCGGTTCTTCGCTGACAAATTGCCTCACAGGTGCGATCGCAATTATGCCTCCACCCCGCACGTAAAGCGGCATTCTCTCCAAAGGTGCATAAGCCAAAATGTGCGTCGGGCCCTGATAGCATTCGCCCGTCCACCAATCGTACCAAGTCCCCTCCGGCAAATACACAGCGCGATGTTCAACTCCCGGCCGGTAAACAGGTGCAGCCATCAGCGACGGGCCGAGTAATACTTGATCGTAAAGGTGATAAGTTGCCCGATCGCGCGGAAAGTGATACAGTAGCGGTCGCAAAATCGGTGTTCCCGTCGTTGCAGCTTCCCAAAACAACGTGTAAATGTAAGGCAACAACTGATAGCGCAAATTCATGTATTCGCGGCAAATCTTCTCAGTGCGATCGCCAAAAACCCACGGTTCGTGCTGCGCCGTACTTATCGCCGAATGACCGCGCATCAAGGGATACAGCATTCCCACCTGCATCCACCGCGCGAACATTTCGGCGGTTGCATTCTCCGCAAAACCGCCGATGTCGCAACCGACAAACGCCACGCCGGAAAGCCCCATATTGCAAAGCATTGGTAGCGACATTTCTAAATGATCCCACAGCGATTGATTGTCACCCATCCATACCGAGGAGTAACGCTGAATGCCGGCAAAACCCGATCGCGTCAGCACAAAAGATCGCTCGTTCGATCGCACTTTTTGCAACCCTTCCGAACAAGCTTTCGCCATCATCAACCCATACAAATTGTGCGTTTCCGCGTGGGTTGCGCCCTCGGATTCCGGGCCTTGCGGTGCATCCAGCGGAAACCAGATGTGTTCGTGACCGTCACCAAAAGGCCGTTCTGCGATCGAAGGTTCGTTCATGTCGTTCCAAATTCCCGCAACGCCCATATCTGTAAGGTTTTTGTGCAATTCGCCCCACCACTGGCGCACCTCTGGCCGCAGGAAGTCGGGAAACACCGCTTTTTCGGGCCAAACGTAACCGTGGAATAGCCTACCCTCTGCAGTGCGGACGAAATAGTCGTTTTCCACACCCTGATCGAATACTTCATAATCTCCTTCCGGTTCGTACTTGACACCGGGATCGACAATGGTGACAACCTTAAAACCGGCTGCTTTCAACTCTGCGATCAGTTTCGCGGGATCGGGGAAACGCTTCGGGCTCCAGGTAAAAATACGGTAGCCGTTCATATAGTCGATGTCGAGGTGGATGACATCGCAGGGAATCGCCCGATCGCGAAATTCCTTCGCCAACTCCCGCACAACGTCCTCGGAGTCGTAGCTCCAGCGGCATTGGTGGTATCCCAGCGCCCATTTTGGCGGAAGCGGCATCCGGCCGGTTAACTGCGTGTAGGTGGCGAGAATTTGGGCGGGTTCCGGGCCGTAAATGATGTAGTAGTCGAGTTCCGGGCCTCTGGTTTCCATCCGCAAAACTCCCGGTTGTTGGGCGCCGATGTCGAATTGACTCCAAAATGTCGTGTTGAAAAAGATGCCGTAAGCGCGATCGGGATTCAGGGCGATGTAAAATGGGATCGCCTGGTACATTTCATCGCTGAGGGAGTTGTAGTCAAGCGCGTCTATTGTCCAGTTTGTCTTGACTTCGGAGAGTTTGTCGAGAAAGCCGGTGCGTTCGCCGAAACCGTAGAAGTGTTCGTCTGCTTCGATGCGTTTCCAGCCTGCGGTTGCGCCTGTGCGCCATCCCATACTGGGATCGCAGTCGCTAGCAAAGGGTTTTCCCGATTTGTCAAAGCATTCGATGGCAGTGCGATCGCGCTTGACTGAAATCGTTATTTGTGCTGTTTCAATTTCTATTTTTTCGTCAGTTTCTCGCACTTCAAATGGTGTAATTTCCCACTCTTCGTCAGCGAGAGTTATTGAGTGCGATCGGCTTTTGAATTCACCTGTCGGGGACATTCGCACTCTGATTAAATTCGGCGCGAGGATGCTGATGTTTAGGGAGGAATTGGTACAGTTGAAGTGAATTGTGCGTGAAGCGCAGCTATCCCGTAGGGAATCGGTTTTATCGATCGATTGTACTGAGCCGATGGTTGACCAAGGCTGTTCGGTTGTTTGGAGTTTTCCGAAGTATTGCGGCATACACTCTGACTCGAAATATTATCGATTTTGCTATGAGCAGTTAAGGGTTGTCATCTGGCAAAAGGCTGAACTATAGCCAAACTGAGTATTCCCCACCCGTAGCCAGGGTATAATGGGCGACAAGGAGCCGACATTAAGTTGGATGAGGTACTCTGAAGATGGCTAAAGACATTTACCACAATACGGTGAGAACGGCTCTAGAAAATGATGGTTGGACGATTACTAACGATCCCTTAACCTTGAAGATAGGAGGACGCTCGGCTTATATAGATTTGGGTGCACAGAAGTTATTGGCAGCAGAGAAAGAAGGTCAGCAGATTGCAGTGGAGGTGAAAAGCTTTATCGGCCCATCACCCGTACATGATTTGGAGCAGGCGCTAGGTCAATACATCATGTATTCACAAGTTTTGGAGCGGCAGAATTCGGCGCGTTTGTTGTACTTAGCCATTCCATAAAGCGTGTTTTTAGATTTTTTTTCAGAGGAGCTGCCACAATTAATGGTTGAAATCAATCACTTAAAATTGCTAATTTTTGATGCGAACACAGCGGAGGTTAGAAGATGGATAACTTAGAGTTTTATCGGCAAACGATCGAGACGATTTTACGAAAGTATGCAGAAATTCCCTATTCTTTTGGAGAAATCGACCAGCACTTAATTGTCGATCGCGATCGCAATCACTTTATGCTGTTTGATGTGGGTTGGCAGCAAAAACGGCGAGTGCATGGATGTATAACTCACGTCCAAATTATTGATGACAAAATTTGGATTCAACGCGATGGCATTGAGGATGGGATTACAAATGAGCTAGTCGAAGCCGGGATTGGGAAAGATCAGATTGTCTTGGGGTTTCAACCGCCCAACGCCCGCCCTCATACCGGATATGCGGTGGCATGAGGTTGCCGGCGATAGAGTTAAAAACCTGTACTTCACCGAAGAAACAATCAGCGTCGCTCTCATGGATGGCCGAACAATTACTTTACTTTACTAAATCTACTTAAGCTGTTACGCATTTAAAATAGTATTGTAGGGTGCCACGGGCCGCAGCGTTTTTCTTGCCTAATAAGTGAGCGAACTGACCAATAATTTCAAAGGTGGTACCCGCCACGTGATTTATCCGTGGAATCAATCCAAAATCTAAAATCTAAAATCCTCAAGCCCCCGAATTTATCCGTGGGGTCGCCTCTAAAATCTAAAATCTAAAATCTAAAATCTAATGACGCACCCTACAGGCTACTTCCTTCGCCTCTTCGGGGTTCATTATATCCGGCAAAAAACAAAGTGGATCTTTCGCTTCACCCTTACGAAATCTCCACTTTCTTCACTATTCTAGTGGCTGGAAAAACCCTCTTGCCTTCACTCGATTTTACTTGTACAAAACAGCTTCTTTCAAAGTCGCTACCTTAGCTAGCGCTGCTTCGAGATCCTCTTGGGATGCGCCGTGGGTAACGATTGCATCGGTCAAATGCTTCACAATTGCATCAAAGTGTTCAGGCTGTAAATTCAAACCTGCGTGTGCTTTCTCCATTGAACGGCCTGAGTATTGCTCGGAGCCGCCGAGGGCATAAGAGATAAAAGCAGTTTGATGGTGGCGCTGCTTCTCCATATCTGTATGATCGAAGAAGTGGCTCACTATCTCGTCAGCCAAAACATCGCGGTAAAAATCATCTACCATTTCTTTAATGGCTGGTTCTCCACCCATTTTTTCGTACAATGTTGTTGGCATATCGTTTCAGAAAGTTATTTTTTTTACTCACTCTTTAATTATAGCTGGCAGCTTTGCTTTTTTCCGCTCTGTGAAATATTAATTTAATCTGAAATAATTATTTAGTAACTATTGGGACTGCTGGTATTTTGTAGACTACCCTCTATTTGTCAACTTTATTAACGTTCGATCGCCAGTTAGATATTGTCGATCGCCCTCCCAGCATTTTGACCTAATGCACGGATTGCTGGTTTTAGCAAGATGTTTGCGACAAAGCCCCAATACGCATCTGTTTTCCAGCTAGCAAACTCAATAAATCGGTGAGAAAACAGAGGCCGAATGCGATCGCAATTTCCGCGATCGCCTCTGCAATTCCACAAGTTAAAATAAATGGGCGATCGGCTGCCCAGCGGCATCATGTATAATTGAATTGCAAATATAATCGAATCGCAACGACGAGCGGCGAAAGTCGATCGCCTGTATAGTAATATTTGGCAGTTGCTAGTCGGTTGCGACACTTCCGGGCGATCGCCCGCAGTTAAGAAAAACCTTTGACTTAAGTACGCGGACTGAAATCAAGATTATTATGTCCTCCGCGAGAAACGAAGCAATCCCAAGTCTGAGCGATTGCTGCATTTCTATCTGCTGTTTCCTTAAACTTTGATGATTTTTGAGTGCCTTGAAATACTATAGCCAACATCCTAACGCTTTCTCGATCGACTACCTCAACGACTTGCGAGGAGCAATTCTAGCCTCCCCTTATCTAGCAATCAACAACCTCAATCGCGATTTCATTGGCACAAAAGGGTTTTCCGTGGTGTTTCAACGTTCGGAAATCGCCGAAGTAGAACGGCGCTTCCCCTTGTTTAAACCCTATCTAGACCAAGCATTACAGCCTGAATGCAATGCTTTTTACCTCAACCCTTTGTTGCTGGGTGAAGGTTCCCGCGTCGATCCGCATATCGATCGATCTTTGCGATCGTACTGCAAAACAGTTGAACCTCCCGCAGCCGTCAGCGTTTTATACGTACAAGTACCGCCGAACTTGCAAGGGGGAGAGTTGATACTGCGGCGCAACAAACAGCAAGTCGGGCAGATTAAGCCCCAAGCCAACTCGCTGATCTATTTTCAAGGAGATTTGACTCACTCTGTCAACGCTGTTAAAAGTACCGGAACTCGTTTGAGTTTGGTTTGTGAACAGTACAGTTTGAGCGAAACAGAATTGCAAGATATTCCAGGATTCACAGTGGAGTCTAGGGCCGTGAAAGCAAAAATTAAGTAAGGTTTATTCGATCCGGGGTTGAGTCGCTTTCACTTGGGTTTACGGTAAACTTAAGGCTCAATCTAAATCGGGACTTTTGAGCATTTCCATCAACTTCCGCTTCCGACTGTGTACTTGCATCAGTTGAGAACGATAAGTAGACCACTGAAGATTTTGCCCAGTGTGTAAATAGGCAGCGCGGGCTTTTTCCAACCACTTAATCGCCAGATTGTACTCGCTTGATTTCCCCTGATCCATAATCGATGCAGCACGCCGACAAGCATTGGTGATTACCCAATCGGGGCTGTGGCTGATAGCAGCCCCCATTACTCGGTGAATAAGTGCTGAGTCGTAATAACTCAAGCCATTAGCAAGGGCGATCGCATCTTCAATCATTCCCTCATCCAGAAAGATATCAACCTTCGCGTCAGAAAAATTCCAACTTTCCTTACTTTTCAGAGTTGCTAACAAATCTGGTTTCAAAGTTGACCAACTATCTCTTGCTAACTCCTTCACTAAACTATAATCTCTAAAAGACGGTTTGATTTTAAATATCTCGATTCTAGCATTTAACGCAAGTTCGTCTTCGCCCAACTCAACAGCCAGCTCACTCATCGATATTGCCAGTTGGTAATGGCAATGACCTGACAAATTTAACCCAGCTTGACAAATTTTCAGAGCTTGTTCTAAGGCTCCCTGTTGTTTTAAAGTTTGAACGAGAGCCAAAGCCTCTTCCGCTGATTGCATCTGGGTAGCAGCAGCTTCCACTGCTTCTTCTACTCTCCCCAAACGAGTTAACATCGTCAAGTATTGTTGAGTACAACCTTCTGCTTGGGCTAAGTATAGGTATTCTCGATCGCGTTCCTGGCGATCGAGGATTTGCAAGCGAATCAATGCTAAGTCGCGAGCACAGTCTGGTGCGTCACCAGCCCAAACTCCTTGTCCAGTAATGTTTCCTTCAAGTACCTGTTGGAGTAGGGGGTCATCCCAACCTTGGCGTAAAGCTTCCAAGCTCATACTGAAATCACAATCCCATTCATCTTGCCAAGCTTCTAACATCACCTGGAGATCGATCTCTTCTTCAGTAGTTAGTTGAGCCGTCAAAATGGCTTCTGTCCAAGCTTCATTCAAAGCGTTAGCTATCTCAGAATTGTCAGCGCCAAATTCTTCTACATCATTCCAATCTTCAACGCAGGCTGTGGTGATGGCTTCTAAAATTACTAAGGCATTGTTGCCATCCCCCTGTGCGCTGAATTCCTGGGCTCGCTGAATTACATCTAAAAGTTCTTCTGTAATCGGGTCTTCCTCCCATCCATCCTCCAAATACCTCACAGCCTCTCGCAAAATTCGTCGTACTTGATATCGAAAAGGAGCAGGATCGATGGAGGTGTGGCGCGGTGCTTTGGTAGGTTGGTTTGAAGGTGCAGGAATAGCACTTAAGTTAATGTATTGTTCGATCGCATCAATGAGTGATGGTTCTTGTTTTACTAAATGCTGTATTAATTGCTGGGTTTGTACATCGTTAAGGCGATCGAGCAATTGTTCCAGTGTCGGGCCCTGCTCAATTATTTCTGGTTGCCGCAGACACAATAACAACGTCGCAACAATGTGTTTACACCACCCACCGTTATCGTAAGGACAAGTGCAGAATAATGTAGAGGCTAATCCGGCATCATCAAAGGGCAGGGTAACACGGTAGGGTTCTACTTCGGAACCCTCCACTACTGCTTGCACCATATTGCCACGCCGGACTGCCCTAGTAACATTGCCAGCTAAATAGTAAGCTTCACCCCGCTTGAGGGATTGGGCAGAGGTGTGAAGCTCGATCGTTGTTTCACTGAGTTTGGGAATGGGCATGAGACTATGCCTCAGAAATTAAAGGATTAGACTCGATTTTACCTGATAAATACACTTGGTCTACAATTTAATTGCGTTCCGATTTGAGGTTTCCATAAATTTCAAAAATCTGTAAAGCAAGCACTGAGAACGTTTGTAGCTTAACGAAGCAATCGCTCTTGTTATGATAGCTTTACATTCTGTGACATTGTAAAGTTTATTTGCACCTACCTAGTTAGCGATCGCTATACTCTAAAATACCTAGAAAAAAACTAAGGAGTTTGGGAGAAATTAGTAGTGCTGGCATCGTTTTTAAATGGGTAGGGTTAGAGAAATGTTACGCTGATTTTTACAAAATCTTCCATAACGTACATGACGAAACAAAAACAGACAAGCGGATATCGATTCAGGCAGTTAGTTTGCAGTGTTTTGCTAGTGCTGGCCAGTTGGAACGTGCCTCAATGCGCTTGGGCAGATGCTAGCCAATAAGTAAAATCAAGTATAATGTTAGAGTTACTGAATTGTTATATGGTTAGAGTAACTTATAACATTCCTAATGGAGCAGAGGAACTTAAGTGGCAAAAATAGAAGGATTTAGGGTAATAAATTACCGCTCGCTGCGTGATATTACTATGGGCAAGCTGTGGAATACGCAAAATGCCAACCCGCTAACGGCAATGACAGCCGTTATCGGTAAAAATGGTGTTGGGAAAAGCACGCTTTTCGACACTTTTGGCTTTCTTGCAGACTGCTTAAAAGGGGGAGTCGAAGAAGCCTGTGATTCCCGTGGGCGGGGAGGTTTCGAGAGAATTCGCTCGCAAGGACAAAAGGGAAGTGTTGAGTTTCAGATTTACTATAAAGAGGATCGTAACGCTCGACCAATCACCTATGACTTGGCAATAGACCTTGACTCTTCTCAAAGACCATATGTAAAAAAAGAAAGACTTAGACAACGGAGAGAAAACCAACTCAAAGGACAACCTTTTTCTTTTTTAATTTTAAATGAAGGTAAGGGTTTAGCATGGAAAGGTGAAGCAGAAGGCTTTGATGAAGATGGAGGGAAATTTGATGTAACTAATTTAATAAAAAAAATTCAAACAGGTGGGATATTAGAAGAAAGTAATGAAACGGAAATCGTTGAACTAGACGACAAGCGAAAATTGGGAATTGCTACTTTGGGAGCGCTCAAACAACACCCAAGAATTTCCGCATTTCGTAGATTTATCGAAGGATGGTATCTCAGCTATTTCACACCAGACGCTGCCCGTAGCTTACCTCTGGCTGGGCCACAAAAACATTTGAATATTCATGGAAATAATCTAGGAAATGTGGTTCAATTTATGGAGAGAGAGCATCCTAAGAAATTCCAATCAATTCTGCAAAAAATATCTAGTAAGATTCCAGGGGTGGAAAAGATTAGCACCACAAAAAGTCCAGACGGTAGACTTCTGCTGCAGTTCAACGATCGAGGTTTTCAAGAACCGTTTTATGCTCAACAAATGTCAGACGGAACACTGAAGGTATTTGCCTATCTCCTTCTTTTAGAAGACCCCTCACCACCGCCATTTTTGTGCATTGAAGAACCAGAAAACGGACTTTACCATAAGCTTTTAGAAACTCTAGCCCAAGAATTTCGAGAACACGCTAAAGCTCGAAGAAGTAGATCGCAAGTATTTGTTACAACACATCAACCCTATTTTGTAGATGCTCTTGAACCTGAAGAGGTTTGGGTACTTGAAAAGGGCGAGGATGGTTTTTCTACAATCAGACGAGCTAGCGAAGATTCTCTCATTAATAACCTTGTTTCTGAAGGATTGCCCCTTGGCGGACTTTGGTACAGCGATTATCTAGATAAAAGGTGAATAAATGCACTTTGAGATACTTGTCGAGGATATTTCTGGAAAAACTGCTCTTGAAATTCTTATACCAAAGATTATTAGCACCGAACAACACACATTTAAGATCCATCCTTACAAAGGAGTTGGGCATATTCCTAAAGGTTTAAAATCTGCTTCTGAAGCCAATAAACGAATTCTGCTCGACCAGCTTCCGCGACTTATTCAAGGCATCGGCCAAACATTCTCTCAATATCCTCCTGATTACCCTGCTGTCCTCATTGTAATTTGCGACCTTGATGACCGATGCCTCAGTACGTTTCGCAGAGAACTACTAGATATTGTAGATAAGTGTAATCCTCCGCCAAAGACGCAATTTTGCATAGCAATTGAAGAAGGAGAAGCATGGTATCTAGGCGATTTAGCAGCAGTTAAGGCAGCTTATCCGAGAGCAAAAGAAGTAGTCCTAAATTCTTACACCAATGATAGTATCTGTGGGACTTGGGAGAAGTTAGCTGATGCGGTGTTTTCCGGTGGCAAACAAAAATTATCTAAACAAGGTGGGCAAGCAATTGGTTTAGAGAAAACAAACTGGGCTAACAAGATTCCTCCCCTCATGGACGTAGATAATAATTTGTCACCAAGCTTCTGTTATTTTCGAGATAAACTTCGAGACTTAACGAGTCAGTAAAGAAACCGGGTTTTTTTATTGGCAATCGCCTAGTGCAACGAAGTAGACTCGTAAAAAAACCGGTTTATAGACACCCGTGCCTAAGTCCTGTCTAACTACCAAAATCGGAATAATAGCCAGACTTTTGATGAGTAAAAACCCATACAGCTAGTTTAGCGGGACAACCTCAACTTAAGATTTCCAGAAACAGCGAACAACCCCAAAAATGAAAATAGAACGATGCAAAGCATTTTCAACCGACGCAGGATGTCGGAGTCAATGAAGCTGCTGGTTGGGTAAAATACCAGAGGCGATCGACTTACCAATAAAAACGGCCAGATTAATTTAAACTGATTAAAAATTAGGCTGCGAAAATCCGATGATCCACAAGAAGAACCGCAAAAAGTTACCCTTATTGGCAGCATTCTTAATCTCGCCATTTATTTCTTGGTTCCTGAGTGCGATCGCCCTATTTCTCAGTCTCTGGGTCATCGTACCAGCACCCACGATGTTCCTGTACCCTTTGGCGGTGGGAGCACCAGAAATCAGTCCTTGGTTGGTCGGTATCAATACGATCGCCCTTCTGCTGAACCTGCTCAGACGGCATCAAGGCAAAGTCTACATTATTTTGTCACTTTGTAACCTGTTCGCCCTAATCCTTGGCCTGCTACCCCTGATTCAGTTCCCAGCAGCCAATGCAGCGGTAGCTACCCAAATGCAAGCAGTTTTAGGGGAAAACTATTTAGCAGCCCTTCCTCAAGCCGATCGCGCGCAGCTACGCCCTCAACCGTTTATCCTCGCAGATGCGTTCCGAGGAATTCCCCTCAGAGAGGTTAGGATCGATCGGGCTATTGAATTTGCCAACCCTGACGGAGTTTCACTGCAACTAAACCTTTATCGGCCGATGCAAATTGGCAAATATCCGGCGATTATCACACTCTACGGGGGAGCTTGGCAGAGAGGCAATCCCGATGCCAATGAAGAATTCAGCCGCTATATGGCAGGCCAAGGCTATTGTGTGGTTGCAATTGATTATCGCCACGCTCCCAAGTATCGATTTCCTGCTCAGCTTGAGGACGTACAAGCCGCTCTTTCTTATATCAAAACTCATGCTGCTGATTGGGAAATCGATCTCGATCGAATTGCTATTATGGGAAGGTCGGCAGGTGCCCATTTAGCAATGCTAACTGCTTATGATTCTAGTATACTTCCTGTTCGAGCAGTGGTCAACTATTACGGGCCAAATGACCTGATCCGCGGATACAATGACCCACCTTTTCCTGATGCCATAAATGTTCGAGCCGTCTTGCGTGCCTTTCTGGGAGGAACGCCAGACGAACTCAATGAGCTTTACCGTCGGGCTTCTCCCATCAATTATATTAAACCGAATCTTCCCCCTTCTCTACTGGTTTATGCAGGTCGCGACCATATCGTTCAGCCCAAGTTTGGTCGATCGCTCTACGAACGATTGCGAGCCACGGGCGATTCCCTACGGGATAGCTTCGCTTCACGGGCTATTTTGCTCGAAATTCCTTGGGCTGAACACGCTTTTGATGCAGTTTTTAATGGGCCGAGCAATCAATTAGCTTTGTACTACACAGAACGCTTTTTGGCTCATGCTCTGAAGTCTTCGGATTACCAACGAGTTAACTAAAAATTACCAACTTATTCATTTATGCTCAATAAACTGCGGCTATAACAGTTTAATAAGTTCCCAAATCTCCTAAAGATTTCTCAGGCAAATTGTCGCACCAACTTTGAGAAGAGTTGCAAGACTTTATTTATCATATAGCGGTTCGATCGCGTGATGAGGTATGCCCCATGCCCCATGCCCCATGCCCCATGCCCCATGCCCTGTTAAACTGAAATCCTGCGGTTGTGTGCGATCGGTGCGATCGACCTTTCTGAAAAAAACATAAAATTCTGTAGCCTACAATACATTTATTTGGTTAATGATTGTTTAAACTCTCCAAGTGTAGATTGTGTACTCTCCATAATTCTCCAAAACTCCTAAACGAGTGCGTTGTTTGCTGGACTGCGATTTATCGATCGTCGAACCGTTAAAAACCATAAGTAGTTTTGACCTGAATTCATCGGAATTGATTCGCACAAAATTTTTGAGCTGACCAGGGTGAAGATTAATTACTAAATTTGTGCAGTGCAGACATCTATAATGTTGACTCAAGTTTGTACAGGCTCTTGCCATCTATCTTCTTGCTAATAACCGAAATCCAACCGCATCTCACACTGGATTGTCACACCCGATGGACGGCGAAGTGATTGAGCCTCGCTCCTCCAATCTTTTCGAGCCTGCCAAAAAAGGCATTCTCCCAAAAGTTAGCTTTGACTAAAAACGTTGGGTAAATCTCAGATGTTGCACCATGATCAAGAACAGGCTTTCATGCCTATTCCACAAAGAGTGATTTTTCTTGTGGGGAGTAGGGGTTGGGCAGGAGAACCCGCCCATCCCAGACTTATTGAGAATAGTGCAAAATGTGAGGTAAATTCAACATATTCGTCAATCGTTAGACTTTTGCTAACATCTATTTTTTTTCAACTACTCGTCCCGCAATACCAATAAAAATAACCATGAGTGGAAACGAATCGCGCGTTCAAGCAATTTCTCAAATCGTCAACCGCAAACTGATGCCTGGTCGGCCTCCCAAGCGGCTAGAAGATATGTGGGCAACAGACGTTTTTACTCTGAGCAAGATGCAAGAAAGTCTGCCCAAAAGCATTTTCAAATCAGTAAAAAACACCGTTCAAACCGGCCAAAAACTCGATGCTTCCGTAGCTGATGTAGTTGCAGTAGCAATGAAAGATTGGGCTATTTCCAAAGGAGCCCTCTACTACGCCCACGTATTCTACCCGCTAACCAACGGTACCGCCGAAAAGCACGACGGTTTCATCTCAGTGCAAGGCGACGGTTCCGTCATCTCAGAATTTGCAGGCAAAGTTCTCGTACAAGGCGAACCCGATGGCTCCTCATTCCCCAACGGCGGCATCCGTTCCACCGCCGCCGCTCGCGGATATACAGCCTGGGATGTCACCAGCCCTGCTTATGTCATGGAAACAGACAACGGCATGACATTGTGCATTCCCACTGTTTTCATCTCCTGGACAGGTGAAGCCTTAGACAAGAAAACGCCGCTGTTGCGTTCGATTGCCGCCATGAACAAAGCAGCAACTCGAGTGTTAAAGCTATTAGGCAATACCGAAGTTGCTCCGGTAAATTCCAGTTGCGGTTCCGAACAAGAATACTTCCTGGTAGATGCCAATTTCACCAACAACCGCCCCGATTTACTGCTAGCAGGTCGCACCCTGTTTGGCAAACCTCCTGCCAAAGGTCAGCAATTTGACGACCACTATTTTGGAGCGATTCCAGAGCGCGTTCAAGTCTTCATGCAGGAAGTAGAAGAAAGAATGTACCGGCTGGGAATTCCTGCCAAAACCCGCCACAACGAAGTAGCTCCCGGTCAGTTTGAAATTGCACCAGTTTTTGAAGCTGCAAACGTCGCCAGCGACCACCAACAATTAACCATGACAATTCTCCGCAACACTGCGAAGAAACACGGTTTTATGTGTTTGCTGCACGAGAAGCCTTTCGCCGGCATTAACGGTTCTGGCAAACACGTCAACTGGTCGGTCGGCAATGCCACCCAAGGAAACTTATTAGACCCCGGCGATACACCGCACTCGAACATACAATTTCTAGTGTTCTGCGGCGCTGTGATTCGCGGAGTTCACAAATACGGGCCGCTATTGCGCGCGGTAGTTGCTACTGCCAGCAACGACCACCGATTGGGTGCAAATGAGGCTCCACCAGCAATTATCTCTGTCTATTTGGGTTCGCAATTAGAAGATATCTTCGGGCAAATTAGCCGAGGAGAAGTTAAGGATTCTAAAGGTCGGGGAATTATGAACTTAGGTGTAGAAACACTGCCTACTTTCATGAAGGATGCTGGAGACAGAAACCGGACTTCGCCCTTTGCCTTTACTGGAAACCGGTTTGAATTCCGTGCAGTAGGTTCCGGTCAGTCTGTTTCCGGGCCGCTGGTGGCGATGAATACAATTCTTGCAGATTCTTTGGACTGGATTGCTAACAAATTAGAAAGCGATTTGGCTAACGGAACTGAACTGAATGCTGCCATCCAAACCATTCTCAAAGAAGTGATGGACGAGCACGGTGCTGTTGTATTTGGTGGCGACGGCTATTCCGAAAAATGGCACAAAATGGCCGTTGAGGAACGGGGTTTAGCTAACTTGCGGACTACGGCAGATGCTTTACCCGTGTTGAAGGAAGGATACATTGAAGACTTGTTTGAAAAGACAGGTGTTCTGACTCCAGTTGAATTGGAAAGCCGTTACGATGTTTATGCTGAGCAGTATTTGCTGGCAATTGAAGTCGAAGCAAAACTGGTAATAAGCATGGCCAAAACCATTATTTACCCCGCAGCTTTGAGGTATTTAGCTGAAGTTTCTGGAACGATTTCTAAATTGAAAGAGATTGGGATTGAACTGGAAAAGGAAAGTGCCGAAAAAGTAGCGGTGCTGGTTAAGTCCATGATTGATACTGCCAGCAAATTGAGTGCTGCTTTGAGCAAGCACGATTTTGCTTCGACAGAAGACCATATGCAATATGCTTCGCAAACAATTCGTCCTTTGATGGATGAGGTTCGCCAGTATGCGGATGCTCTGGAAGGTGAAGTGGCTGACGATTTGTGGCCGCTGCCTACTTATCAAGAAATGCTGTTTGTTAAGTAAGGAATGAGAATGAGATAACTTCCACTCTTGAAAGTGGGATGGGCGTTCCGCCCGTCCAAAAAGGACGGGCGGGACGCCCATCCCACAATAACAATTAAAATTGTAAGTTATTTAATTCGCGATCCTAAGAGCAAACAAATTCGATTAATTGCAGGTTAGAGTTGTAAGGACACGGCAGTGCGGTGTCCTTACTTGTTTTTGAGGTTAAATGAGTGGTACGCTGAATCGGCCAGAGTCATTAAATCCCAGCTACAGTAAGAGTTGTGAAGATTGTTGAGATACCCTTCAACAAATTTATCGGCGTAGAAAAAGTAATATTGCTGCGAAAAGCTATTATGCGGATTCAATCTCTTTTCAAACAAATGACTCTGGTGGCTCTAGCTCTATTTTTTGCGATCAGTTGCAGTCGATCAACTCCGAACGTAAACTCTTCCCCTGAAGCAAGTACCTCTAGCAGCTTTAGAGTGGCATTGGTCGTCACAGGCTCCAAAGACAACAACAGTTGGGCTCAAGCCTGCTTTGAAGGGTTAAACCTAATCAAAGATAAATTTAATGCTCAGGTAGACTTTACTGGCCTTGACGGTGAAGATAGTGAAGCTGCCCTTCGCAAATATGCCCAGTCAGGCTATGACCTGGTAATTGCAGCCAGTGGTGGCTATATCAAAGCTGCCGAAAAGGTTGCTAAAGAATTTCCGCGAACGAAATTTGCCCTGGTTACAACCTATCCAGGGAATAACCAAAATTTGGGGGCTGTTGCCTTTCGATCGGGTGAGGTGGGCTACCTCACAGGCGCTTTGGCTGCCATGAAGACTAAAAGCAATAAAGTTGGCTATATTGTGGGTGCACCTTATCCGGTTTACAAAGAAGAAGAAGCCTTGTTTAGGCGCGGAGTGAAGGCAACGAATCCCTCTGTTCAAGCCTCGACAGCTTTTCTCAACAGTTGGATTGATACGGAGCAAGCCACCAAAGTTGCAACGGATATGGTTGCCTCTGGAGTAGATGTTTTGACAATCAACGCGGATGAGGCAGGATTAGCCGCGCTAAAAGCCGTTACGCAAAAGCCAGGAGTCCTTGTGATTGGTTGGGCCAAGGATCAGTACGAACTGGCTCCCGGCAAAGTCCTAACTAGCGTTCTGCAGGACATTCCCAATCTGGTGCTAAATGTGGCAGTGTTAACCCAGCAAGGTCGCTGGGAAGGAAAACTTTACAAGTTTGGGCTCAAGGAAAAGATCTACGACTTTGCCCCTTTCCGTGGTAGTCTCACGTCTCAGGAAGAGGAGACTTTCAAGACCATCCGAGATGCTGTGACGACTGGCCAAATAGATGTTTCTCCTTAGTGCGCGCATTAATTGATTTACCAATATTGATCAATAGTCCGATGAAAAATCAACGCAACGATCGCGCTCTGCCGATCGCCAGAAGCTCTCGTTCTCATCCCTGGCAACGCTTCTTTTCTATTGCAAATCAGCTCCGCTATGGTTTGATATTTTTGGTTCTTCTGAGCTTACTGCCCACAGGTGGCTTGCTGATCTACCTCAGCTTTCAGGCGCAGATCCAGCAATCGCGATCGCTCCAACAAGCGCGTAGCCAGACAGCAGGAGGGCAGATTGATAATTATCTAGATGACTTGAAACGAAAACTGAGCTATTTAGCTAGGGTCAAAGGACTCACCAACTTTCAACCTCAAGCGCAGCAGAGCCTGTTGGAAGGGTTGATTCGTCATAATGATGCTTATGAAGCCGTTGCCATTTTGAACCGGAAGGGAAAAGTTGTTGCATCAGTTTCACCCTATAAACCGCTTAAATTAGAAAATCCAGCCAAGTCGCCACTGTTTATTCGTGCCTTTAAACAACAGGAAGATTATGTCAGTCCTGTAGAAATTAATCCTACAAATCACCAACCAACCACCATTCTGGCAGTTCCGATTCGGAATGAGCGAGATGAAGTGGATGGGGTGCTATTAGCCGAGGTAAATCTCAACTTTCTCTGGTTTATTGTTTCCCAAACAGATGTTGGCAATACAGGTTATGTCTATGTAGTTGATGAGCGTAATTTTCTCATTGCTCAAAAGGGTAGTAAGCCAGAAACGTTTCAAATTCAAGATATTTCAAAGCGTCCCTTTTTTCAATTTTTGAAAGCATCCGAGGATACTAAGCACCTTAATGTTTATCAGGGTCTAAAGCAGGTAGAAGTATTGGGAGCCAGTGCCTTAGTTCGGAGCGTGAATTGGAATGTGGTTGTAGAACTGCCAACGGCTGAGGCGTATGCTCCCGTTTACCAAATGCTCTCAATTATGGGAGGCTCATTGACGCTGGTGACGATCGTCGCTGTTGGCATTGGGTATCTATTTATTCGGCAAATTGTGGTGCCGCTACAGCGCTTAACTACAGCAGCTACGGAACTCAGTGCGGGGCAATTAGAGACGCGGGTCAACATCGACAGCCAAAACGAATTGGGGACATTGGCGATCGCCTTTAACAATATGGCAACCCAGTTAGAGGAACTGATTAAAGCAGTTGAAGTCGAACGCAATTTTGTTTCAGCTATTCTTGAAATTGCAGGTGCCCTGGTAGTTGTGCTCGACCCGCAGGGACAAATCGTTCGCTTTAACCGAGCTTGCGAACAAACGACTCATTACTCGTTTAGTGAAGTGAAAGGGCGCTACATTTGGGACTTGTTCCCGAACTCAGACTTAGCTAGACAAGCCAAAACTACTTTTGAGTCTTTACAATCTGGTAATTTTCCCCAGCAGTATGAAGGCAGTTGGGTGAGTAAAGATCAACAACTTAGACTCATTGCCTGGTCAGATACTGCTTTAGTCGATGATCAAGGTCAAATTGAGTACATCATCAAAACAGGCATTGACATTACTCAACGGAAACAGGCAGAAGAGGAACTCAAAGCGTCGGAACAGCGGCTATCTTTTCTATTCCGCCAAACTGCACTAGCAGTGGTGGAATGGGATTTAAACTTTAAAGTCACTGCTTGGAATCCAGCGGCAGAGCAGATTTTTGGTTACACGGCTACAGAGGCGATCGGACACCATCCCGCAGAATTAATTGTGCCTGCATCTGCCCGAAAGGTCGTCGATCAAATTATGAACGAGTTGTTGATGCAGAGCCAAGGAATCTACAGCGTCAATGAAAATTTTACAAAAAACGGCAAAATCATTATTTGCGAATGGTTCAATACGCCTTTAGTAGGGGATGGTGGAAATATTATTGGAGTTGCATCCTTGGCACTGGATATTACTGAGCGCAAGCAAGCCGAAGCTGCATTAAGGCAAGCAAAAGAGGAAGCTGAGGTTGCACTCAAAACCTTGCAGCAAACTCAGGCACAGCTTATTCAGGCAGAGAAAATGTCAGGTTTGGGGCAACTGGTTGCTGGTGTGGCTCACGAAATTAATAATCCAGTCAACTTTATCTATGGCAACCTGAGCCATACTGCCGACTACACGCAAAATTTACTAAAGTTGATTCAGCTTTACCAGCAAACCTATCCAACTAATACCGAAATTCAGGAAAAAATTGAAGAGTTCGACCTGGACTACATTAGTGAAGATTTACCCAAAATGCTGAGTTCAATGAAAGTAGGAGCCGATCGCATTCGTCAAATTGTCCTGTCTCTAAGAAACTTCTCACGGCTGGATGAGGCAGACATGAAGCCTGTTGATATCCACGAGGGAATTGACAGCACATTGATGATTTTGCAAAATCGACTGAAGGCAAAACCGAATCATCCTGCTATTGAAATTGTCAAGGAGTACGGCGACTTACCGCTAGTAGAGTGCTATGCCGGACAGTTGAACCAAGTCTTTATGAATATTCTGGCAAATGCGATCGATGCTTTAGAAAACTACGACAATCAGCGTTCTCTAAAAGACATTCAAAAGAATCCCAGTTGCATCACTATTCGGACTAAGCTCATCACAAACGAAGCTCAGCGCGGTTATTCTAAAAACGTGGTGATTCAAGTTCAAGACAATGGACCGGGGATGACGGAAACTGTTAGACAACAGGTGTTCAATCCCTTCTTCACCACCCAACCAATTGGTAAAGGAACTGGATTAGGGCTATCCATTAGCTATCAAATTGTAGTTGATAAGCACGGTGGCTTGCTCCAGTGCTTCTCTCAACCCCATCAAGGAGCAGAGTTCGTAATTGAAATTCCTGTGTTGCAAAGCGGTGCTGTAGCACTCGTGGGTAAATAATTGCGATCGCATTTATATATAGCGTTTCTGATGATAGACGCCTATGAAGCTAGCTACAAATCGCACTGGGATAGTTTATCGAACAGGTTTCGTGAAGGTTTTATGAACGGCATTGTGGGTTTTAAGAGGGCTGTTATATCATTCCGGTGCAACGGGAATTGATATGAGTAACAATGGAGACGATCGCCGGAAAGTGGTTCAAGACCAGCCGATCGCCCCCAACCGCCTCAACACAGGCTTAATATCACCCGCTAATCAAACGATTTGCTCGCTAGAAGGTTCGCCACTAGCAGGAGGCTCTACCGTATCCCCAAAGGCAACCCGCAGAAAAGGCGGAGCCAAAAATGTTGTTAGAATCACCATGATAATAATCGAGACTTCTAAGGGTTTATCCAAAACCCCACTCGCGGAACCGATGCCGGCAAACACTAACCCGACTTCGCCCCGAGGAATCATCCCCACTCCGATCGCCAATCGATTGATTCCAGGCAGACCAAACACCACCCAACCAGTCACCAGCTTGCCCAAAATCGCAACCACAATCAAAAATACGGCAATCAAAAGACCAGCCCGATTATCCGGCACTGTTGGGTTCAAAACCCCCAAATCCGCCCGAGCTCCCACGGTTACAAAAAAGATGGGAACCAGGAAATCCGCGATGGGTTTCACCAGTTCATCCAACTCGTTGCGGGCATCGCTTTCATCCAACACCAAACCAGCCGCAAACGCACCCAAAATCGCTTCGAGATGAATTGCGTTGCCCAGAAAAGCCATGAAGAAAGCAAAGATAAATGCCGGGATGACTATATTGCCGCGAGTTTTGAGTTTTTCCACGACCGCAGTGAAGCTTTTGTTGAAGATGCCGCCCAATAGAATCGAACCGAGCAGAAAGGCAGTTGCACTGACAATCAAATAGATGACATTAACAACATCAATCTCACCAGTTTTGGCTAAACTGGCGACAACAGCTAGGACAATAATTCCTAGCACATCATCAATCACCGCTGCACCAACAATGATTTGACCTTCTTTAGATTTGAGTTGTCCTAATTCCGACAAAACTTTGGAGGTAATTCCGATGCTGGTTGCTGTCAAAGCAGCCCCCGCAAAAATCGCCGGAATCGCCGCCGTGTGGAAAATGATCATCAAACCCGCAGTACCGGCAGCAAAGGGAACTGCCACGCCCACACAAGCGACAACGACAGCTTGAGCCCCCACCTCCTTGAGTTGTCTGATATCCGACTCTAAGCCAATTTCAAACAGCAGAATAATTACGCCCAATTCAGCTAGCACTGAAATGACTTCACTCTGCGATTCAAACACACTGGTGAGGGCGGCAGGAGACAGATGATTAATCGATTGCACAACTGTCATAATCCCTGAGTCTGATGCTGACAGCCCTGCTTCGGGAAAAATGACCAGGTGTAAAGCAGATACGCCAACAATTACCCCTGCTACAAGTTCACCCAAAACCGGCGGCAAATCGAACTTTTTAGCCACTTCCGCGCCTAATTTACTGGCGACATAAATCACTACTAAAGTGAGCAAAACTCCGCTGAGGACGATCGGCGAATTTTCTGCCTCGACTGTTGCTAACAAAGGTATGGGAGCAACTAGGGATGCCATCCCAGAACTTAAAGCTGTAATTGTATGGTTCAAAAACATGGTTACGATGATGGTAAGAAATACGATTCTACGGTGACTGTTGATTGTTGACTGTTGACTAATGACTAATGACTAATGACTGTTGAGTGTGAGTCGGAAAATTGATAACTGTTACATATTGGGTAGCCAGTTAACTCGACATGATTATCAAGCAAAACTCGAAGAACCCAAATCTGGCGGTACATCCTGCCACCGCCCTTGTCCGACTGCTTGAATTGCTTCTTTTAGCAAGATATCGCCGGTATAAATTGCCCTACCGACGATCGCACTTTTGACACCAATTGGTTCCAAAGCCAGCAAACTCAACAAATCGGCGATCGAACTAACGCCACCGGAAGCAATCACCGGAATCGAAATAGCGTTAGCAATTTCGCGCAAAGATTCCAAATTCGGCCCTTCCATAGTACCGTCGCGGTGAATGTCGGTGTATATAATTTCAGCCGCCCCTAACTCGGCCATTTTTTGCGCCAATTCAGTTGCTAAAACTTCCGAAGTTTCTAGCCAGCCTCTAGTGGCAACTTTACCATTTCTGGCATCGATTCCAACCAGAATTTGATCGGGAAATTCGGCGCACAATTCGCCGACTAATTGCGGTTGTTCGACGGCGACAGTGCCGAGAATGACGCGGCGGACGCCTAAATTGAGGATAGCAGCAACAGAAGTGCGATCGCGCATTCCGCCACCTACTTGACAGGGAACGTCTACTGATCGGACGATCGCTTCAATGGCGGCTTGGTTGACTGGATGACCGGCTTTAGCGCCATCGAGGTCTACTAAATGCAGCATTGTCGCGCCTTCATTTACCCACTGTCTGGCGACTTCGACAGGGTTGTCGTTAAAAGTTTGAGACTTCGCGTAGTCTCCCTGATACAATCTGACGCATTTTCCATCCAATAAGTCGATCGCTGGAATTACGTTCATAATTTTTCCTCAAATTGCTAATTATACCAGCTAAAAAAAAGAATGCAACTTTAGGCAATATTCCCACCCATACATAATCATTCATTATAAATTTAACAACCTAAAGTAAAGAGAGTCTTACGATTGCCTACTACCATTTATTTGTGACATTCGCAACCGCTATTAAGATGAAACATAATCGCCGAAGAAAGCGTTGACCATAAAGGAGTATTGACCTCGGCTTTTTGCAAAGCTTCGGCCGTCCAGTCGTTGCAAGTTCTCAAAATATAGTAACTGCCTTTTGCTTCATAAAAACTGTCACTGTTACCGTAGCCGTAGCTAATTTTCATTTTCTTACCTGCTGCGTCTAATTGGAATGAATTTTTAATAAAATTTACCAGCATCAGATAATTTTTTCCACTGAGTTTAACACATTTGGTTTCTATATTTTGGGGGACAACCCGATAACTTTGAACGTGTAGGGTAGACGGAGTAAGGAGAAATAGGGCTTTGAAAGCTGTAACTGGGTTGATACTTCCTGATGTGGGAGTTTCGAGCATAAAAGCTCGATCTCCCCAGCCCAAAGACAAATATTTATAATCATAATTGGCATCCCGCCCTATTTCTCTTAGCGGTAAAAATTGATTCCAGTCAAAATATTCATTTTTAACTGGAACGATGATTTCGGTGTGAATGCCTTGGTTGGAAATGTATAGAGAAATTGTGCAATCTGCTTGCGAGTAATTTCCCCACTTTCTGGGAGTGAAATAGCCAATTGTTAGGAAAGCGGTCAAAAATAAGATGACAATTCCTAAGCGCTGTATGCTTTTTCTCATTTTAACCCTGGGTTTCAAATTCTGGCTTCGGATGGCGGGCGCTGCATCTTTGTGGGAAAGAATTCTTGCAAGGCATAATTGCGCTGTTCGGGGGTTTCGCTAGCCCAATTCGACAAACTTTCGTAGAAAAAGAACGACACGCCAGCGAAATCTCTTTTTCGCACTTCTTGCACTTGTTCTTGAATTTGTTTGAGGGGAACGGAATTATTTTTAAGGCCTGTCAAAATGCCGATCGCAGTTGGAATGTTAAGTTTAGCTAATTTAACTTCTTCCCGTTCCAGTTCGGCACTAAAACGCTTGATATCGCTGCGATAAACCTGCAACACAATTTCTTGGATGTAGCCGCGTCTTTCCCAGGTAAACCAGTCCTGCAAGTGGGCGGGTAAAGAAAAGTGGAAAGGGTTCGGAGATAAGCTGACAATACATTTTTCTTTGCGGGATTTGATGGCGCGGGAAACTCGCCCCACGAACTCGTTAATTTTGTCCGCCCGCCAGCGCACCCAGAAGGTTTCGCGGGGGTCGTCGGAGGGAGGGCTTTTGATTTGTTCCTGATACATTGACACTGTTAACGGCTCGTAGCCAAATTCTACTGGCAAGCCGAAATGATCGTCAAATTGAATGCCATCTATATCATAATTATCGACAATTTCTAGGATTAAATCTGAGATAAATTGCTGTACTTCGGGATGAAAGGGATTCAGCCAAACTCGATCATGTTTGCCTTCTTTCCAAATAGTTGAACCGTCGCGCCGCTGCGCCAGCCAGTCTGGGTGAAGTGTGGCTAATTCCGATTCGGCGGGAGCCATGAAACCAAACTCAAACCAGGGGATTACTGCTATACCTTTTTGGTGGGATTGTGCTATGATTTCTTTGAGGATGTCTCGGTCTTTCAATCCAGGCGAGGGGTCGATCGACTGTCCGAATACTCGTTCGGCTGCAGCGCTGGGATAAAGCGTATAGCCTCCTTGCCAAACCGTGGGATAGATGGTATTAAAATTGAGTTTATCGAGTCGATTTACAGCGTCAATGATGTTGTTGCGAGAGAAGATAACGTCGCTGTCAATGTTCGTCAGCCAGACGCCGCGCACTTCGGTTGTTGGGGTGGTGGGCGGGGTTTGAGCCAAGAGACGGGGGGATAAAATCGCGGAGGAGGTAAGGGCGATCGTAAAAACAACTATTAAAGCCAGTATCCGCTGCCATTTGTGCAATTTAATCATCAATTTGTCGCAAATAGGATTATTTTTAGATTGATATTTTACCGTATAATTAGCTTGCTAGGGTGCGCCAGCTAGGGTTATTTTATTAAAAGTCACTCAAACACTTCCTGATGCACCTACTATTTTTGATATTATTGGGGGTCAACGATGATACCCATAAATAATATTGTTCCTGTAGTATTGTCTCGAATAGCACAAAAGAATGGACGGTTTACATTCATTTGAAAAACCGGCATAGATCTCGTCATCTCAATTACAGTCACGGCTGCTGCTTCTGTACCTTCTTCGTTAACTTCGACAAATGTTTTGTGTTTTACCGATTCTACTGCTACTTGGCTATCAGTCATCGGGGAAAAGTCTGTTTTCAATCCACCGAAAAATTCGGCCATTCCCAAAGCTATAAGTGTGTCTTTCAGTTGAACCTCATACTCCATTTTGAAGCGCGGTATTTCAATCATTCCACTTTTAACTCTAAATTCTTGCATCCATTTATTCCAGTTTTCGGGTGTTAATTGCTGCGAGAAAGTTGCCAAATTGGTATTGGAGTTTGGCAAGAAAATATACATACTCAGAGCGCCTTTTTTGCCGTAAGGTAAACTGACTGCTTGAAAAGTTTCTGTTTCGTAGCACCGATAAGAGCCCATCTGGGACATCATTGGATGCTCTTTGGAACTGCTGTCTGTTAAATAAAAAGTTTTGTTGGCAGTTTGAGATTTATCAAAGGGCGTTTCCCAGTTTCCTTTGAAATAGATGGCGTTAATCAAAAATAAAAGTGTATTAGGGTTGATTTTAGTGACTATTTTATCAATTTTTCCGTGAGTTTTTTCGCTCACCCAGTTGTTAATGATGCTGAGAGCTTCTTGCGGACTTTCAAAGTCTATTTCGGTAATAATGGCTTGGTAGTATTGTTGATTTATTTGCAAAAATTCGGGTTTTAATGAGAAGCCTTGTCTGACAAAAAGCGCGTTGGCAATTGATACTTGAACTTTGGGGGCATCTTTTTGTAAACTCTTTTGCAAATTGTGATTGGCTGCGTTGATTGCTTTTGGACTCATTTTCGTTAATTCGAGAGCTTTTGTCATTTCTTGTTTGGTTTCTCCGCTGACTCCGTTGTATGTCATTGACAGTGCGAGGGCGACAGAAGTAGGGGAAATAAAGATATTTTGATTCGGCTGTTGTTTGGTGAGGGTGTTGAACAAGTTAAAACCAAATTTGGTATTAGCTGCAACAAGTCTGGCGTCTACATTTATCTGGTTGTTAGGGGGTGTCATGGCTATAGCTTCTGAGTGATTGGGATGTGGGAGGTAGATGGCGTTAATTTTTAGTGGCGGCGCTAATTATGTGATTCAACCGGACATGATATCCTATTCTCTTGGTTAATTTTTTAAGAATAACCTTGCAGGTTCATGACTTTTCGATAGTGGGCTTCTATTTCACTGACTGTTTGCGATTGACGCTTGCTCGTCCACTCGCTGCGATCGAATAATTCCCGCCTCAAAGCATCAACATCGATCGTTTTCACCTTACCTTCGGCGACAATTTGCTTGCCGTTTACCCAAACGCTATCTACCGCATTAGTCGGGCGTCCCAAAATCAGCAGGCCGATCGGATCGGTGCGCGGTAGCAATGATAAACTGGTTAAATCATACAGCACAAAATCTGCTTTTTTCCCGACTGTCAGCGAACCCATTTCATCGGCGAGATTCAAGCCTTTTGCTCCTCCCAGGGATGCCATTTCTACAGACTGGCGCGGTGTAATCCATTGGCGGTAATCCAAATCCGTGATATTGTGCAAAATTGAACCAATTTTAATCGCTTCCAGCAAATCTTGAGAGTCATTGCTAGCAGCGCCGTCGCAGCCTAAAGATACGTTAACTCCAGCTTGGCGGTATTTCAAAATCGGTGCAATCCCGCTTCCCAAGCGCAAGTTGCTGAGGGGATTGTGTACGACTGTTGCTCCCGTTTCTGCCATAATCGCAATGTCGGAATCGTCCAGCCAAACGCAGTGCGCTAAAGAAGTTCTGGGACTCAAATAACCAATTTTTTGCAGGTGCTCGACAGCACTACAGCCGTATTTTTCGTGAGCTAACTGTTTTTGAGCGGCGGTTTCCAAGAGGTGGGCATGCCGACAAAGGTTGTAGCGATCGCTCAATTCGATGCAGCCTTCAAACAAAGCATCAGAACACAGTTGAATTCCCGTCGGCGCTAATAATATATTAACACCTTTTTCTGGATTGTGAAACTGTTTTATGGCTGTTTCCATTAATTCCAAAGTGGCCTTGGTCGATCGAATGTAAGCCGCGTGTTCGATGCCGCTATCGCCAGAAGGCATTCCCGCTGTCAGGGATTCATCTTGAATTAACGGCCCGATAAAAGCGCGGATGCCGATTTCTTGATAAGCGCGAACTGCTGCGGCGATTGTTTCTAATTCTTGCCCCGGAATCAAAACTAAATGATCGACTACGCTTGTACCGCCCGACAGCAATGTTTCTACCGCAGTTCCCAGGGCGCTTAAATAAACTTGTTCGGGTTCCAGAGGCGTAAAATCGTATAATTCGGCAATCCACAACTCCAGCGGCAAAGGGGGAATAATGCCCCGTTGCCACATTTCTGAAGAGTGAGTGTGGGCGTTGACAAAACCGGGCAGCAGCAGCTTATTTTTGCCATCGATAACTGTTCCCGCAGGCTCTAAATTGAGGGCGATCGCACTTATGCAATTATGCACCACTTGCACATCTGCAGTTTCATAACCACTATCAACCGGAATTAAAGCATTTTCAATTGTAAAGCTCATAGATTTACCATTTTTGTAAATTTATATTAATTTTTATTGTATGATTCCACGGGGCTAACATTGGCGGTCGCCTGTAATAAAGTTAATAAATCATAAAAACTCTCAAATAGTTGCCGCTGATACTTAATTATAACCAAGATTTAAGATATGACAAGTTAGTGACAATCAAATAGTTATAAGATTGAAATTGTTTTTGAGTCAAAATCAATATGAATCCTGATTCTCTTCGCACCTTGGGCGTACCGCCGAATGCTTGGAAAGTTGATGCCAAAATTGCCGATATCACCCGATCGCCGATCGCGCCTCAACCTGTTACCCTGGAAACAGAAACTAAAACTCTGCGTTTGGACTTAGCAAAAGCAGCAATGTTGGTGATAGATATGCAAAACGATTTCTGTCATCCCGACGGTTGGCTAGCACATATTGGCGTAGATGTAACGCCCGCCAGAACTCCAATTAATCCTTTAACAAATTTACTGCCAAAATTGCGATCGCACGCAGTACCCATTATTTGGATCAACTGGGGAAACCGCCCCGATTTGCTCAATATTAGTGCAGCTTCCCGTCACGTTTACAATCCCACAGGCGACGGCGTAGGTTTGGGAGATCCGCTGCCAAAAAACAACGCACCTGTACTCATGGCAGGGAGTTGGGCGGCGCAGGTGGTCGATGAATTAAAACCCAAATCGGAGGATATTTGCGTTGATAAATATCGCATGAGCGGCTTTTGGGATACTCCTTTAGATAGTATCTTGCGGAACCTCGGCAGAACTACACTTTTCTTTGGAGGAGTAAACGCCGATCAGTGCGTCATGGCTACGCTGCAAGATGCTAATTTCCTCGGTTACGACTGTATTTTAGTCAAAGATTGTACAGCTACGACATCTCCCGATTATTGCTGGCAAGCTACTCTTTATAACGTTAAACAATGTTTTGGTTTTTTGTCGGATTCTCAGGCTATGTTAGAAGCAATTAAATAGCAGCCATCAGGGGAGTATCCCTCTGGAGTATAAAAGCGTTTTTTAGGAGTGCGAGAATCCCGCACAGCAAAGCCTATATCTCGCTTCCTGCTCTGACAGCGAACTCTCCTGTGAAATTAATAAACTTTGGAGGTTGAGCGGCGGACTAATGACTCTGGATTCTCACTAATGACAACAGAAACATAACCACTGACAACTAACAATAAAAAAAATGACAAACCAGTGCGTGATTCCTATTATAAAGTCTCCGAAAGACTACCAAGCATTTCGCATCAGTCCGGGCGATACTAATAGATTAGCGATCGTCTTCGATCCGGTAATAGCTAATGTTTCATTAACAGTTTGCGTGGAGATTTTTGATGTGGGGGGCAAAACTCCTCCCAACCGCCATCAATTCGCAGTAGAAATGTTTTTTGTACTCAAAGGAAAAGGGCAAGCAACCTGCGACGGCAAAACAGTTAGTATTCAACCGGGAGATAGTGTGTTAGTGCCTCCAACGGGTACTCACGTAATTGAAAATACGGGCAATGAACGTTTGTACGCTTTGTGCATCATGGTGCCGAATGAGGATTTTGTGGAACTAATTCGCAGCGGTACACCAGTCGAACTCGATGAGGAAGATATGAGAGTTCTTGGGCGAGCGGATGTACTCGTACCATGTTAGGTTTGTAGTAAGGACTTGATTCCTAGGTTTGTAGTAAGGACTTGAGTCCTTAGAGAAAAAGCTCACGCCCTTACTACTGAGATGTTGCACCATTCTCACGGACAGGCAAGATGCCTGTTCCACAAGAGATGAATTTTATTGATGAACAGGCATCTTGCCTGTTCATCAAATGCTTATCGAGAATGGTGCAAGATGTCAGTTACTACAAACTTTTTTAGGTGATATTTTTTAGGATTTATGCTGAAACTTTGTCCGAAAGAAACAGCGTCAATGCTAACTAAAGATGGCGTACGTTTAGATGCTGACATCTACCGCCCCGATGCGGAAGGCGAATTTCCAGTATTGTTAATGCGGCAACCTTACGGAAGGGCGATCGCCTCTACATTAGTATATTCCCATCCCGCATGGTACGCCAAACACGGCTACATTGTTGTCATCCAAGACGTGCGGGGACGCGGCACTTCCGAAGGCGAATTTAACCTATTTGTTAGCGAAACACAAGACGGTTTTGATAGCGTCAATTGGGCTGCTAATTTGCCGGGGGGTAACGGCCAAGTCGGAATGTACGGTTTTTCTTACCAAGGCATGACTCAACTCTACGCGGCGGGTGCTAAACCGAGCGCTTTAATCACAATTTGTCCGGCAATGGTAGGCGGCAATTTATACACAGATTGGGCCTATGAAGGCGGCGCGTTTTGTCTGCAATCAAATCTCGGCTGGGCAATTCAGCTAGCCGGAGAAACCGCTCGCTTAAAAGGCGATATTTCTGCCTATCAAGCCTTGTATGCAGCTTCGAGAAATCTCCCGCTATACGATACCGTGCCGGCGCGTCCTGAAATTATTAAAAAGCTTGCACTAGACTCATATTATCACGATTGGTTGGATAATTATCGAGCAAGCGAGTATTGGGAAAAGTTATCGCCAAACATCAAAGATGTAGACTTGCCAATGCTGCACGTTGGCGGTTGGTTTGATACTTATTTGCGGGGGACAATCCATCTTTACAAGGAAATGGCAAGCCGGAGTTCCTATCCGCAGCATTTGATAATTGGCCCTTGGGCGCATTTACCTTGGGGTCGAAAAGTGGGAGCGTTGGATTATGCTTTTGCAGCTTCAAATCCGGTGGATGAGTTGCAAATTCGCTGGTTCGATCAAATCCTGAAAGGAGTTGATACAGGAATATTAGACGAGCTGCCGATTTCGCTATTTGAGATGGGGAGGAATGATTGGCGGAAATTTGATAAATGGCCTAATAATAATCATAAATCTTATTTTTTAGCAAGTACCGGACTTGCCGCGATGAGAGAAGATGCGGGTATTTTAACAGATTTTTGCCCGGATGTTTGCACTGATGATATATTCGTACATGACCCTTGGCGGCCGGTGCCATCCTTGGGGGGTCACGCTGCATTTCCTGCAGGTGCGATCGAGCGATCGACTATTGACTGCCGCACCGATGTTTTAACATACACTTCGGCACCGCTAACAGCAGATTTGCACTTAGCTGGAGATATAATTCTCAAAGTATTTTGTACAGCAGATGCGCCGAGTTTTGATTTGTGTGCGATACTTTCTGAGGTCAAAGATAGCGGCAGCGTTTACAATTTCACTCAAGGTTACGTGCGGGTGAATTCAGGTGAAACACCTGTAAGAATTGTCCTGCAAGCAACTTGTATGCAAATTGCCAAAGGTAATGCGTTGCGTCTGAGTTTGAGTGCGGCTTGTTTTCCCGCTTACGACGTGAATCCGGGAACTGTTGCACCTCCAGGTGAAGCGCGGACGATCGATGCTAAGATTATCACGCTGACAGTAAGTTGTGGCGGGAATTGTCCCTCTCAAATTTTGCTGCCAATTGTCAATTAAACCTAAAACCTATCTAACTATGAGCGTTATTTTTCACATCACCCGCAGCCAACAGTGGGAAGAAGCAAAACAAGTTCAATCCTATCGCGGCGATACGCTAGATACTGAAGGATTTATCCATTGTTCGACTCTGCCACAAGTTCTTAGATCTGCTAATAAATTTTTTGTGGGACAAACAGGATTGCTGCTGCTTTGGATTGACTCGGACAAAGTAGAAGCTGAACTTAAGTATGAATTGGCGGCGGGTCAGAATTACCCGCACATTTACGGGCCGCTCAATGTTGATGCTGTGTTGAAAGTTGTTGAATTTGAACCGGGTGCCGATGGCAAGTTTGAATTACCGGAAGAACTAAAAAATGTTGTTTAATATTCTGATTTTTTAGCATTGTAAACTAACTTTTTAGGGCAGGCTAAAAACCCACCCCACGGGAAACTAGAATTTTGTGGAACGGGCATCTTGCCCGTTCTAATTTCTGAAATTTATCAATTTAAACTGACTGATTAACCAACTCTGCCGCCAATTTTAGCGCCTCTTCGCGAGTCGCAATTCTCCCGTCAACCCGCGCTAATTGAATCTCCATTAAAAATTGACCGATGCGCGGACTTCTGGGCAATTTAAAATATTCCATTAAATCATTGCCGCTAACTAATTGGGTAGGATGAGCAATAATATCATCAGCATCCAGATAGCGATTAATTAACAGTGAAATCTCATCAACCGCAACTCCCGCCGCCACCGCCAAAACCGCTAAAACTGGAAATACTATTCCCACATCCCGAAACAAAAAATACTGTTCTCGCAAAGACATTTCCGCGATAGGTTTTGCTTGCAACTTCGGCAAGTATTTCAAAAGCCCGATCGCACTTTTAATCTCTGCATTGCTGTACTTCAACCGCAGCAACTGGGTTTCAGCAATTGTCGGGTCGGAATCGGCCAAAATAGCCAACTTCGCAACCGCCAACAACGGCGTTTTAATCGTATCTCGAATCGATCGCGAAAATTCTCTCCCCAAATCTGGATAAATTGCCGCTAACTTGGCAGCAGACGCATCAATTTTTGTCAAAATATCAAAACGGTCGATCGCACTTTCAAACCAAATCGAAAACAAACCGTCTTCGCAACCGCGACAAATCCAAGGAACACCGTCAGGATTACTCAACAAATAACCTAATTCCGTCCGCACCCGTTCCACCGCTACCCGACTCAACAGCGGCGCCAATTCCCGAATCGCCGATTGAGTTTCAGTTTCGATCGCAAAACCCAACTGCGCCGCTTGGCGGTAAGCTCTTAATAACCTCAGCGGATCGTCCTCCAAATTTGACCGCGAAATCATCCGCAGCACACCCAACCGCAAATCAGTTTGACCATCCAAAGGATCGATGATTTCTCCTGTAAAAGGATTGCAGGCAATCGCATTTATCCGAAAATCTCGGCGCAGCAAATCCCCCTCCAGACTCCCCCCTTCCGCCTGCGCCAAATCCACCGTACCGCCCGCAAACACCACCCGCGCAATTTGCCGTTCCGCATCCAACAAAACAAATCCACCTTTCGTGCGATCGGCAATTTTTCGAGCAGTCTTCACGGCCCGTGTTAGCATAACGAAATCCAAATCAAAATAGTGCGATCGGCGGCCCAGCAACGCATCCCGCACCGCACCGCCCACCAAATAAGCAGGCGGTGTCAGCAGTTCCAAATCAAACGGCCAAGAATCAGGAGATAATGAAGAGGGCAAATTAATCGGCATCGCAACAAAAATCTACTTTCCTTACAAACAATTAAACTCTTGCTACGCTAGATTAACAGAAAGCTCAAATTTCACCAATCTTTTTGAAATGCACAGAGGATATCAAGAATGTGTATTTGTATTAACTGCCACTATGTAGACCGCTGCTTCACCTACCACGCCGTAGAAGAACAGCACGAACAGCTTCACCTCACCGACACACCCGATTTCGACCCCGTAGAACCCACCATCAACGTCAACATCCGTCCCCGCCAAGACGAAATTGAAATGGAATGGGATGTAGTCGGGTGTCAGAGTTTCAAGCAAGAGACCGGCAAATGGGCAAAATTGCGGCCAGGCGAACTCGTCCCGACTTAAGTCATTAGTCATTAGTCATTAGTCATTAGTTATTTGTTGGTTGTTGGTTGCTATTTGTTGTTTTTTATAGGTTTTTTGTGAGTGGTTGGCGATAACAACCAATAACCAATAACCAATTCCCGATGCCCCATTCCCCATTCCCAATTCCCAATTACAAATCTAAAATCTAAAATCTAAAATCTAAAATCCAATGTGCTATTGCTTAAACCCAACTTGTCAGAATCCGCAAAACCCAGGGGATGCAGAATCGTGCCAAAGTTGCGGCTCCAATTTGTTGTTAACTATTGACGCAGAAACACCATCAGCATCTCGCTACCGAACCATAAAGCCGATCGGGCAAGGAGGCTTTGGCCGAACCTTTCTAGCAGTTGATGAAACCAAACCCCTGATTTTTTCGCAGTGCGTAATCAAGCAATTTTTGCAGCAAAATACCGCAGCCGAAAAAGCCGCTCAACTATTTCACCAAGAAGCAGCCCAGCTACAAACCTTGGGAAAACATCCCCAGATTCCCGAATTAATCGCGCATTTTGAACAAGACGGGAGACAGTATTTAGTACAAGAATTTATAGACGGCAAAAACCTAGCCAGAGAATTAGAACAAAAAGGAGCATTCACCGAAACTCAAATTCGGCAAATCCTCAACGATTTATTGCCCGTGCTCCACTTCGTCCACAAATCCAAAGTTATTCACCGCGATATCAAACCCGAAAATATCATTCGCCGCCGCCTATCTCCAACTCCTTTACCCGCCTTAGAAAGTTCATATCAACCCTCTCCTTTCCAAAAAGATATTGTTTTAGTAGACTTTGGTGCAGCTAAGAAAGTAACAGCAGCCGGGTTGCCGCAAACAGGTACAATCATCGGCAGTGCCGCTTATACAGCCCCAGAACAATTGATGGGTAAAGCAGTTTTTGCCAGCGATATCTACAGTTTGGGCGTTACTTGCATTCACTTGCTGACTGAAATTCCTCCCTTCGATTTGTTCGACAGTACAGAGGATTCTTGGGCTTGGCGAAATTATTTGAAGACTGCGGTTAGCGATGATTTCGGCCGCATCCTCGACACCATGCTTCAAAGTGCCACCAATCGGCGCTACAGTTCAGCATCAGCAGTCATCCGGCACTTGAACCCCAAACCTGTATATTTAGACACACCGCCTGTGCTAGACGCGCCGGAAACGCCCGCAGAACGGGTGCTTACACCTGCGCCCGGTGTGTCGCTTTTCACTCGCCAACAGCAAGCCGAAATTCAGCAAGCTTTGCAAGAGGATCTCGCCCCGTACAATGTTACAATCCAAGTCAGTCAAGCCAAGCAACAGCTCAATATCGTCATCAACAGAACCGAAGACAACCCCGTTTACTATCCGCACTTATCTCAAATAATTGCCACCAGACTCACCGATTTGCAGTTAAATAAAGTCGCAGCCGTGAAGCTGTTGGGAAGAGTCAACAATTCTCGCCGCCCGGAGTGGAAGCAAATATTGCAAATCGATCCCAAGATTCAATTGAGAAACAAACTCGTGCGGCTGCAGCACCATCAATTACTCAAGAAAATCGCCTCTGTTACTACCCAAGAATTTTGGCTGCCGAAGTTGAAAACTCAGGATTTTTGGATAGATGCGCTAATGTTTGCCTTAGTTTGGTTTATCTTTGGCTCTCAAATAGTCATTTTTAATTCTTGGTTTGCGCTAATAGTTACGTCGGGTTTTATGACGGTGAAGCATCAAGTTTCTCAGCACAAAGAATTTGCAAATAAAAATTTATTTGGAAGTTTAGTAGTGCTGTTTTTGGTGAGTGGGGGCATGGGTAATTCCAGGATTTTAAACACGGGAATATTTGGCATTCTTTTGGGTTGCTTAGTTGTGGCTTTGCCTCTGTTTTTTGTTAAGGAAAATTACCACTAATCGTGAATAGCAATCCCCAAGACGGAACATCTGTTAAAAAATACGGCTTAGCCCTGCACACAGCTAGTCGCGAACTCGGTTTAGCCATCAGCAATTTTGCCGGGGATTCTCGCTGCCAAACTTGGAATTTGGATCGCGATTTAGCCACTCATTTGCATCAGTATTTAGTGGAGTTTATTCAGCCGCAAAATTGGGGGGATTTGGCTTTTATTGCAGTGGCGAAGGGGCCCGGAGGTTTCACGGGGACTCGGATGGGTATGGTGACGGCGCGGACTTTGGCTCAACAGTTGGATATTCCGGTTTTTGCGGTTTCAACTTTGGCGGCTGTGGCTTGGGCGGAACCCCCCCTTACTAAGGGGCTTTTGGAATTAGAACCCCCCCAACCCCCCCTTGCTAAGGGGGGGCTTTTGAGAGAGGATATTGCGCTGCAAATGCCTGCACAGCGGGGACAATTGTTTGGGGCGGTTTATTCAGTTAACAAAGATTCTGGTTTAACTGAGTTGTTTCCTGAGACGGTGATGACTCCTGAATCTTGGCAAGAAAAGTTGGATAATTGGGGGAATTCTTATCAGTTAATTGAAGTTGGCAGCGAGTTGGGTTGGTCGGTTTCTAGCGTGTTGGAATTGGCTTATTTGGAGTGGAAAATGGGAAGTCGTCCTGATTGGTCGGAGGCTTTGCCTTTTTACGGGCAACATCCAGTTAAGGGACACTGAATATTGGGAATAGGGCATTGGTAATTGGGAATTGAGCATTATTTCGTTTCTGTTAAACTCACATCTTGCACCATTCTCAAGAACAGGCATCTTGCCTGTTCCACAAAGAGTAGATTTTCTTGTGGAACAGGCAAGATGCCTGTTCCTAAAAGGCTAATTGAGAATGGTGCAAGATCAGGGCTATTTCATTCTAGTGTAAGGCCTGATAGAATAACAGATTAATCTCACTGAGGGTTCAGGTCAAAATGTCCC
>NZ_JAUBPI010000224.1:0-1228 GCF_036700645.1 Microcoleus sp. S36b_A4
ATCGGGAGCGTGTCACTTTTGCGATGAGTATAAATACTCATGAGCCCAGAATGACTTTTTTATCGATCATCAGTATAATAGGCGATAATTATCATCTCTTCCCACTTGATATATAATCATGACACCTGAAAAACAACAAGCAATTAAAACACATTTAGATGCTATTTCTGCCCTACTCTATGATGATTCTAATCCTGATACCTTCCAGACATTAGAAGATATTGAAATCGCAGTTAGAGACCAAGTTTTGACTCATGTGACACCACATATCGGCTTTTTTTTATCTGCTCAACTACCGGTACAAAAGCCGGAAGAATCAAGACATTAAAAAGCACACTAGGTAATTTAAGTATCACTCAGAAACAAGCAGATCAACTAGGCCTAGGTAGCCGTAGTCGGTTGAGCCCACATTTAGAAAACTGTTGCTTAAGAGTGAGTGCCAATGTGTCTTATCAGCATGCAGCTCTTGATATTAAGTATCTAACGGGGGTGACTGTTCCGTCGAAAACACAACAGAGATTAGTACATTATCAAGACTTCCACCAGCCCATCGCCAGAGCAGATATTTCGGAGATAAGTGCAGATGGTGGAAAAGTACGACTCAGGGCAGCTCAAGGAGAAAAGTCTGAATGGAAAGACTATAAAGCAATTGTGTCGGAAGCTGGTATGGTGGCTAGTTTTAATCAAAATGATATCATCATTAATTGGGCAAATAAACAACCGCTAGCAAAACCTATAAATTGCTTGGGCGATGGACATGATGGAGTGTGGAATATATTTAAGGAAATCAGTTGCGAACAGAACAGAAGAGAAATTCTCGATTGGTATCATCTGAATCAAAATCTTCAAAAAGTAGGTGGTTCAATGAAGCGACTTAAGCAAGCAGAAGCATATTTGTGGAAAGGGAATATAGAGAGTGCAGCAGCTCTATTTACAAAGCTCAAGAAAAAATCAGCAGTAAATTTTTGCAAATATCTAGAAAAGCACAAACAAAGGATTATTAACTATGAAGTTTTCTCAAGGGATGGCATCTGTTCAATTGGTTCAGGAGCGGTAGAATCAGGGATTAAGCAAATAGCCAGACGAATTAAAATATCCGGAGCTAGTTGGAAATCAGAACATGTGGGACAAGTATTAGCTCATCGTTGTGCTTACTTGAACGGGTTAATTGGAAATCAGGGGAAAGCTGCATAAGTATAATTACTCACTACAAAAGTGACATACTCCC
>NZ_JAUBPI010000033.1:0-66593 GCF_036700645.1 Microcoleus sp. S36b_A4
ATTAATTATGAAATGGAACCGAAAGATCAAAAACAAAGGTAACGCGAGTTAATGCAGTTTAGATGTCGAACAGCTTAATATTCCGAATTGTGTCGGCAAGGTTGTATGGTAAACTCACTTTTGTTAACTCCTATGCTAGGGTAATTTGTAAATAGGAAGACCAGCCATTTGCTGACATTTAAGTATTATAATGAGTCAACTTGATCTTTGTCAGTGAGAAAAAGTGACAAAAAGTGAGAAATAGTAGCAACATCTTGGAGATTGTGATAAAATCTATCCATAGCAATGTGCGCGCACGGTCACAGTGTCATAAACCATGCTGGCACAACCTCAACTCGGACACTACCTTTAAGAGGATTTAACCCATGACTGTGGATGAAGCTCTCGCCATTGTCGAAACAGTATTAGATGATGACGAACAGTTAAACGATGTGCAAGAGCTAATCTTCAAACAGTGCTGGGAAGGCAGGCAGTCTTATGAGGAAATTGCTAAACTTTCTAAATATGATGATGAATACATTAAAGCGGCTGGCTATAAACTCTGGAAGTTACTCTCAGACGCTTTTGACGAAAAAGTAAAAAAAAATAATATTAAAGCAGTTATAAAACGATACTTGCGGCGACATCAAGTGACATTACATCGAACTCAAGTAATTGGAGTTAATCTCAGCGGTGCTAACTTAAGCGGCTCCAGAGTATCATTCGCAAACTTAAGTGAATCAGATTCGTCAACAGATTTGCAGGGTGCAAATATATCTGATAATAAAACGGTATCAGATGAAATTATCAAGGTTGAAGACGCACATAACCAGGGAATTTTGTCGAGCATAAGAGAACGCATTTATCAATGGAATGATTTGCGCTTTCACAGCCAAGAACAAGTAAAAATTGCCGAAGCGCTCGATCGCACAAACACCCTCTTTTTCCCCAACTCCAAAGCCCGCCTCACAACACCCGCAGGCCGACAAAACCAAGAACCAGATTTCCTCATATTTCACCAAGGCAAATGGGGTATTCTGGAAATATGGCATCCCGACACAGAAAAAGATGAAACGCGCGATCGCCTGTTTGCATCTCACGGTATCAGTATCATCCACTATTGCGACGCTAACAGATGCACAGAAGAACCCGATCGCATTGTTCGAGAATTTTTAGACATATTGAGTCAGGGATAGGGCGAGTGGTTTTTTCATAAGGGCGATCGGGCAAACACCGCTCAACTATATTTCCCTGAAGACTCAGCAGCATTAGCCAGCCGCTCCACGCCCGCTCGGACAATTACCGCCAAATCTGCGATCGGCATACATTGAATTTTTTTAAGCAAGTCGTTGGTATTGACAGGTTCCGGCATTGGCTTGCCTTCTAGATGGGCCATTAACTCTTCCATCGTAAAGCCCGCTCTTGCCGCAATCTGCGTCAAATTTTTCGTATCCGGGAGCACTTGTCCTTTTTCCCAATACTGAACAGCAGCCCCAGAGACTCCCAACAGTCTGCCAAAAGCGCTAAAACTCATGGAGCCACGCGCTAGCTTAACAACTTCGCTCAGTTTTTTCCTAGCTTCTGCGTCCACAGTATTAGTCACCAGATAAACACAACTCCTAGTTTACAGATAAATCTATCTAATACTCATTCCCCAGCAGCTTCAGCCGATGCAGCGAATCTATCCGCTACAGCTTTGCCAATTAGCGCCACCTGACTCAGAGGCAAAAACTGAATTTTTTTGACAATATCGTTAATTTCTGGGGCTTGCGAGACTGGATTGCCATCCAAAAAGCTGAGAAACTCTTCCAGCGAATAACCAGCTCTCGCAGCAATTTTAGCCAAGTTTTCCGTTTCTGGAACAGTATCGCCCCTTTCCCACAATTGCACAGCAGTCGCAGAAACCCCCAAAAGCTTGCCAAACGCTCGTTGGCTCATAGAGCCACGGGCCGTTTTGATAATTTCACTAAGTTTTTGTCTATTTTGGATGTTCACGACTTAAAAGCTACTCGACCGTACCTATAAGTAAACTGGTCAGTTTATAAATCATTATCATTTAACGATTGAATCGTTTACTTGTCAGGGTTGACACACAAGTAAGTTTACTCTAAAATTAAAAGTATAAATTTAGTACCGCTGTATCGGAGTACCCCTCACGATTTAGGAGTCCGAAAAAATGACTAATAGACGCACACGCAGGACACGCAAGACAAGCCACACACGCCAGAGCCTTACAGCCTCCGGTTGGCTAAAACCCAAGTGCTGGCAAATCTCCAAAATAGAAGCAGCCGAAGCCCTGAGAATGCCCGTCAACCGCATAGTCAAAGTTTACCCCAAACAACATCAAGTAATAGTTGTTTACCTGAACAAGAAAGGACAAAAATGCAGTTCCTTTTTCAGCTACAGACTATTTGCCAGATGGGAACAAGAGGCGATCGCAGCAATTGCCAGTTGTCGAAACCAGCAAATCCTAGCACCCCTAGAAGTCATTGTACAATACGACCTCGAACATTTCAAATATCCAGTGGCGATCGCCGATGTAATTTGGGAAGCCCTACTCAACCAGATATCCCGCGTAACAAGGGAACTGAGGCTGAGCAAACAATGCGCCTAGCCCCCCATCACTCCATCAATTAGTAGAAGCAGCCAACTCAACCAAACGTTCCTGCTGATCCTGAGAAATGCAAGTTTGAATAATCTCCTCAATATCCCCTTCCAAAACACTATTGAGCGAGAAATTCTCCCCCAAACGGTGGTCCGTAGCCCGATTGTCCTTATAGTTGTAGGTGCGAATCTTCTCCGATCGCGAACCAGTACCAACCTGAGCCAAACGCCGCGACTTCACCTCATCCTGCTGCTCCCGCAACTTCATCTCATAGAGCTTAGCCCGCAAAATCTGCATCGCCCGCTCCTTATTCTGCAACTGACTGCGCTCCTCAGTACAGAAAATCCGAATTCCCGTCGGCTTGTGAAACAAATCCGCCGCAGTTTCCACCTTGTTCACGTTTTGGCCGCCAGCACCGCCCGATCGAGCCGTGCTCATCTCAATATCCTTCGGATCGATGTGAATCTCCACATCGTCAACCTCCGGCATCACAGCCACCGTCGCCGTCGAAGTATGCACCCGGCCGCCAGCCTCAGTCACAGGCACTCGCTGCACCCGGTGTACCCCAGCCTCAAACTTCAGCTTGCTGTAAACGCTGTCGCCCGTAACTTCCAGAATCACCTCTTTAAAGCCGCCCATTTCCGCCAGCGACTCGCTCACCAACTTCACCTGCCAGCCTTGAGTTTGAGCGTAGCGCGAATACAGCCGCAGCAAATCTCCAGCCCAAATACTAGCCTCATCTCCGCCAGTACCCGCCCGAATTTCCAGCATAATATTCTTGTCATCATTCGGGTCACGCGGCAGCAGCAAAACCTTCAAACGACTTTCCAAATTCTCCAGCTTCGCCTCAAGTTCCTGAACTTCCAGCGCAGCCATTTCTTGCATATCTCGATCGCCCGCGGCTTCCTTGAGAACCTGTCGCGCGCCCACCAAATCTTCCTGAGTGGTTTTCCACAGAGCAAAAGTATCGACCACTTCCTCCAAGGACGATCGAGCTTTCGCTACCCGTTGAAACTCTTGATTGTCCCTAGCCACATCCGGGTCAGCCATGCGGCGAGTCAGCTCATTAAAAGTTTGCTCTACCGACTTCAATTTATCCAGCAAATAAGATTCAGCCATTGTCAGTTGTCCTTTGTCAATCGATTTTAGATTTTAGATTTTAGATTTTAGATTTGAAGCACAGTTGGTATAGAATCTCGATCGAACTCAACTGCCAGCCGTAGCAAGTCTTCAATCTCAACTCTCCAATGCGAGGGCGGATCGATTTTAGATTTTAGATTTTAGATTTTAGAACTCAAGAGCAGTTAGGATCGAACTCTACTCGATCGAAGTCAACTGCCAGCCGTAGCAAGTCTTCAATCTAAAATCTAAAATCCGAGGGCGGTAAGTTGCCAGTAGAAAGAACTACTCTCAACAAACTGCGGACAAATGACAATCCGGCTACTTCTTCTTTTTGCCTTTACCAGCAGCCTTAGCAGCATCTGCTTTCGGATCTTCCATTTTCAGCGGTCCAGAGGAAGCATCTGCCTTCGGCATTTCTACCTCGGTCATGCCGTATTTCCGCATAAAGCGCTCCACACGACCTTCAGTATCAATAATCTTCTGAGTGCCAGTATAAAAAGGATGATTTCCCGACCAGACATCAACTTGAAGCTTTGGTCTAGTGGAACCCACAGTCATCACGAGTTCCCCGTTGCAATAAACCTGAGATTCGGGATACCACTCAGGGTGAATGCCATCTTTTGCCATTGTTTTTTACTCTCTAATTTTTGACTTTACAACCATTTTAGCTGCCGCAGGACTTCTAAACCAACAACAGCACCAATTTTGTCTTATACCTTTTGGAACCAGGAATCAGGAATCGGAAATAAACTTGAAAAAAGGCAGATAAAATCTGAATGATTCTTGCCTTTTCTTCCTTCCTTCTTCCTTCTTCCTTCTTCCTTCTTCCGTCAATCCGTCAATCCGAACATCCGTTACATCCGTTAAAAAATCCGTTGCCGAACTTCCATTACATCCGTTACATCCGTTAAAAAATCCGTTGCCGAACTTCCCTCGATTACCGCTTCGAGTATTGAGGAGCTTTGCGAGCTTTCCGCAAACCGTACTTTTTCCGTTCTTTGGCCCGCGGGTCGCGAGTCAAATAGCCCTCAGTCTTCAGAGGCTTGCGGTTGTCCGGGTCTAATTGACAAAGTGCTCTAGCGACACCTAGGCGAATCGAGTCAGCTTGACCTGTCAAGCCACCGCCTTCGACTTTTACCAAAATGTCGTACTCATTTTCCAGACCCAAAGTTTCCAGAGGGGCTTTAGCCAGAGCCAAATAAGTAGGATTGAATTGCAGGTACAAATCCCCCTCTTTACCATTGACAGTCAGTATGCCAGTGCCGGGAACCAAGCGCACCCGCGCTACTGAACATTTGCGGCGACCGGTACCCCAGTACACAGCGCGGCCGGTATCTGTTGCTTGCATTACTCATTTCCTCCCGGAATCGTGTGAACAATTAATTCTTCTGGTTTTTGAGCTTGGTGCGGGTGGTTGGGGCCAGCGTACACCTTCAGTTTAGTAAACAGTTGTCTGCCCAGAGAAGTGTGAGGCAGCATTCCTCGTATAGCTTCTTCGACAATTCTTTCGGGCAAACGTGCTTGCAATTTGGCAAAAGTTTCTGTTTTCATGCCGCCCGGTCTTCCAGAATGGCGGCGGTAGATTTTCTGGGTGCGTTTTTTGCCAGTAACAGCGATTTTGTCAGCATTGATGACAATTACGAAGTCGCCGGTATCCATAGAAGGAGTGTAAGTCGGTTTGTGTTTCCCCCGGAGGTACATGGCAACTTCAGTTGCCAGACGGCCCAGCCGCTGGTCGGCGGCATCGACCACGTACCACTTGTGCTCTAGGGAGTCTTGAGTAGGGACGTAAGTTTTGTTCATTGTTTATGGTGAGTTGTCTATTAACTGTTAACTGTTGTTAGTTGTCAGTTGTCAGTTGTCAGTTGTCAGTTTTTAATTGTTAGTTGTCCTTAGTTTTTTATTAGTAGTTACCTAATGACTAATGACTAATGACTAATGACTAATGACTAATGACTAATGACTAATTTTGGCTGAGTGTCGTACCAGACCTCTGGGGGAAAGGGAAATTCTGAATAGCCAACCCGCAGCAGGCACAAACCTTGAGCGGGGGCGGCATATTTTACCATTTCTCGGCGTTCGTTGACCCAGATATCTGTGAAATTGTCGATCTGCCTTTCCCCTCGACCCACCTGCACCAGCAACCCCACCAGCAGCCGCATCATCCCGTACAGAAACCCGCTTGCCTGAACCTCTATATAGATAAGAGGCCCAGAACGCTGACACTCTGCCGCTTGTACGTCCACCCAGGAATGGGGGCGGGCAGAACCAGCGCGGTGGAAAGCAGCCAGGTGATGCCGCCCGATGAGCGGTGTCAATGCTGTCTGAATCAAAGATTCATCCACAGGAGCGTGATAGCAGTGCCAAGCAAAAGGACGCACAAACAAATTAGGTGTCGGGTCTGTATAAAGGGTGTAGCGATAGCGCCGCCAACTGGCTGAGAACCGAGCGTGCCAGGTAGGTTCCACCTTTGCCGAAGCTCGAATTAAAATATCTTTTGCCAGTCGAGAGTTGAGAACGCTTGCCCAACGGTGAGCCGGAATTGGGCCGTGGGCGTCAAAATGGGCTACTTGAGCAGCAGCGTGAACTCCCGCATCGGTTCTCCCAGCAGCGTGCAGCGTTACCGGGCGTTCCAGAACAGTCGATATTGCTGTTTCAATTTCTTCTTGTACTGTACGTTGGTTCGGCTGTCGCTGCCAACCGTGAAAGTTAGTGCCGAGGTATTGGATTACTAGAGCAACGCGCTGTATCGATTGGGGATTTTCGATTGGGGATTTTGGATTGTCAGTCATAAATCAAAAATCTCCAACCCAAAATTGAATTAAACCAGTTCAACGATCGCCATTTCGGAATTGTCTCCCTGACGGGGGACTGTTCGCACGACGCGGGTGTAGCCGCCGTTGCGCGATCCGTACCGTTCTTGTGCCGCCTCAAACAAGGCGTGTACTAACTGTTTATCGTAGATATAGCCCATAGCTTGGCGGCGAGCGGCCAAGGAGCCATCTTTCGCCAGGGTAATCATCCTGTCCGCCTCTGAGCGCAGCGCTTTGGCGCGGGCTAGAGTGGTAGTGATTTTACCGTGGCGGATTAATTCGGTGGTCAGCGAGCGCAGTAGGGCGCGGCGCTGGTCAGCCGGTTTGCTGAGTTGGGGAACGCGACAGCGGTGACGCATAGCAGTTGGTAATTGGTAATTGGTAATTGGGTGCCGGGATAGTCCGCGAGTTTTGAGCGGTGAATTCTTTAACTTAAAAACTCACCTACTTAAAATTCAAAACTTTTTGACCCGTTACCCGTTGATTAACTTTTAGCTGATTTTTCCTGTGGCAAGGTAATGCCCAAGCGTTTTTGTAAAGCTTCAATCACTTCTTCTGCAGACTTCTGCCCGAAGTTCTTGATCTCGAGCAAGTCTTCTTGGGTATAATCCAATAAGTCTGCGACTGAGTTGATCTGAGCCCGCTTGAGACAGTTGTAAGCCCGGACGGACAACTGCAATTCTTCGATCGGAATTTGGCTAGTAGGATCTGCCTCACCTGGATACTCTGGTTTGAGAGAATCTTGGGTGATGTCTTTGAGAGGTGCAAATAAATCTACCAAAATGTGGGCCGATTGACTCAAAGCTTCTTGAGGAGTCACGCTGCCATCAGTCCAGATTTCCATAATCAGCCGGTCTTTCTCGACCGTGCCGCCTACCCTAGCATCTTCTACGCTGTAGTTGACTCTGCGAATCGGCATAAAGATGGCGTCTATTTGGAGGAAATCCAAAGCCGACCCATCATCGCGACTGCGGTCTACTGCTCGGTATCCGATGCCTTTTTCAATTCTGAATTCCATTTCCAGAACTGAGCCTGGCGAGAGAGTTGCAATGTACTGGGAGCGATCGATCAATTCCACCTCTGAGGGCAAATCGAATCGATCGGCCGTAACGGTGACGGGCCCCTCAATCCGCAACCTGCCGATTTGCGGCTGTTGAGAATGAGTTTTGAGAACCACCTCTTTCATGTTCAGGAGAATTTCTAGAACATCCTCACGTACCCCTTCGATCGTGGCAAACTCGTGATTGACGCCCGCGATTCGGACTGAAGTTACTGCTGTTCCTTCCAAATTTGACAGCAGAACTCGCCTCAGCGCATTCCCAACAGTTGTTCCCTGACCGCGATCGAGCGGTTCCAGGACAAATTTTCCGTACTGACTGCGGTCTTTGTCAGTGTTAGACTCTATACATTCAATTTGAAACTGCGCCACGGAGTGACCTCCCTTTTCCACTTTGGATTTTTGATTTTGGATTTTAGATTGCAGAGCATACCCCTGAACGGATTTCGGATTTTGGATGGACGGGGCAACAGTTAGAACCATTAGTTTTTGACTTTAAGCAGTTAGCCATTATCCAAAATCTAAAATCTAAAATCTCAAATCGTTTTAGACTCTACGCCGCTTGGGAGGGCGACAGCCGTTGTGAGGAATTGGGGTAACATCTCTAATCAGGGTGATTTCCAGTCCCGCCCCTTGCAGCGCCCGGATTGCAGTTTCTCTACCTGCTCCCGGCCCGCTCACCATTACTTCTATTTGGCGCATTCCTTGGTCGTTTGCTCTGCGGGCCGCACTTTCTGCTGCTGTTTGAGCTGCAAAGGGAGTTCCCTTTTTAGCTCCTTTAAAACCGCTGGAACCTGCCGATGCCCAGGATATGACTTCGCCGTTGAGGTCGGTAATAGTTACTATCGTGTTGTTAAAGGTAGACTGGATGTAGCCTACCCCATTGGGTACATTCCGTTTCTGCTTTTTTGCACCAGATTTCTTGCCTGTTTGTTGTCGCGCCATATTAGTCTCTTTAACGTTTCTCTCAACTAATGTCCCGAAGCGCTAGGAGCCAGCAGCCCCCAGCGTATTTTTCCCAAAAAGATGTTACTTCTTGGAAGGTGCCTTTTTCTTGCCCGCAACTGTTCGGCGGACGCCACGACGGGTTCTGGCGTTGGTACGGGTTCGTTGTCCCCGCACCGGCAGACCCAAACGGTGACGCCTACCGCGATAAGTTCCGATGTCCATCAGGCGCTTGATGTTCATTGACTCCCAGCGCCGGAGGTCTCCTTCGATTTGGTATGTGGTCTCTACATGAGCCCGCAGAGCTGTCACGTCTGCCTCTGTTAAATCCTTGACGCGAGTGTCAGGATTTACGCCTGTTGCAGCGATAATTTTTTGGGCCCGCGACAAGCCTATTCCGTAAATGTATGTCAGACCTATTTCGACGCGCTTATCGCGTGGAAGGTCTACCCCGGCAATCCGTGCCACACTTTTTGTCTCCCTAGTTTTCCTGTTTGGCTACAATGTTCAATTAGGATGCACCTGCGTGCAGTGCCCAATCTTCTTTTTTTCTAACCTTGGCGTTGTTTGTGTTTCGGGTTAGTGCATATCACCATCACTCGACCGCGACGGCGGATGACGCGACATTTTTCACAAATTTTTTTGACAGATGCTCGAACTTTCATCTTTCTTCCTGCCTGGAGAACCCCGCTCTAGCGGAGAACAGGCACGCTGGGACTGCCCGTAGAGCGGTGGGAGGAGAGGCTGGGCAAGGTGTAGGCCTCTCCTCGATTAAATTGTATAAAGTGCGGGTTGTTTCATGAAGGAGCCCGCTTGCACCCACTCCCATTGCTGGGTAAAGTTCGCCTGCGCCAGAGTGTAGGCGAGCGATACTTTTACGGTGTAACAATGACTTAACCCGGTACACCGGTGGGTTGTTGACGCCCTTCTCGGCAACACTACAAACGTAGCATTATAGCATAAATTTGACGCTTTTTACCAAATTCTCTCTAATTAAACTTAGAATTAGTTTTTAGAAAGTTTTATCTAAGCCTATTTTTTCCGAAGGCGATAAGTAATCCTGCCTTTGGTCAAGTCGTAGGGAGTCAATTCGACTTTGACGCGATCGCCAGGCAGAATTTTGATGTAGTTGCGGCGGATCTTGCCGGAAATGTGAGCTAGCACGTTAAACCCATTATCTAGGTCAACGCGAAACATCGCATTAGGCAGGGATTCCGTCACTGTCCCTTCCATTTCAATTAAATCTTGCTTAGACAATTTGGTATTTACCTCAACTCTACATTTGATTAACTAGGAGTGTCCCGCTGTTTACCTCAACACCTATTTACTGGTAGGAGTGAAACGGGAAGCGGGGCAAGAATTCGGGCGACTCGATCGACTTCTTGAATCAACCAACCGCTCGCTTTAGCTTTACTTGAGTAAAGTTGTGGCAATTAGTATCGAGTTCAATTCGGTCTCTAGCAACCCTCACAAAACCTGATAGCACAAAAAGCTCCTAGTTAACATATCTTAGCAAAAGCTTGTGAGTAACAAGCTGTATTGAGAGGGTTCAAGAGTCGCGCGAGAGAGCTTGTTGCAGTTCTGCTGTGACTAATTCCATGGCTCGATCGCCATCAACCGCAACTAACTGTTGGCGGCCGCTGTAAAAATCAATCAAAGGTTCAGTTTGCTCGCGATAAACTTGCAATCGGCGGCGGATCGTCTCCTCATTGTCATCCTGACGCCCCCGCGACAGCAGGCGAGCCACCAAAACATTGTCAGGAACGTCCAAATTGACAGCTCTGAGAGCGCAGTCCTTTCCAGACGTACTTCCTTCAACATCGCAGAGCAGTTTGTCAAAAAAAGCTGCCTGCGCGACTGTGCGGGGAAAGCCGTCGAGAATCCAGCCAGCACGAGCATCTGGCTGATTCATACGTTCTTGCACGATGTCCATCAATAACTCGTCAGGAACCAACTCTCCCCGATCCATGTAGGATTGTGCTTTTTGACCCAAGTCAGTTTTGGCAACTACGCAGGCGCGTAGGATGTCACCTGTAGAAATGTGGGGTATTTTCCAGAGAGCTGCTAAGAGCTGAGCCTGAGTTCCCTTTCCTGCCCCTGGAGGCCCCATAAAAATCAATTGCATTACGATTACTTCACCATTCCTTCATATCGCTGGGAGATGACGTAAGTTTGAATTTGCTTAGCAGTTTCGATCGCCACACCTACTAAAATCAGTAGGGAAGTTGCGCCAAAACCTCTAAAAGTTTGCACACCGATCGCGCTTTCTACAGCAGTTGGTACAATAGCAACCAGACCGAGAAAAATCGCTCCCAAGAAAGTCAAACGGTTCAAAACCTTCTCCACATAATCACTCGTTTTCTGACCCGGACGAATTCCAGGAATGCTAGCGCCCATTTTCTTCAAGTTCTGAGACATATCTACGGGGTTTACAATCAACGAAGCGTAGAAATAGCTGAAGAACAGAATCAAAGTTAGATAAAACAGCGCGTAAGCCCAAGGGGCAGGGCCGTTCGGACTCAAAACATTAGCAACTTGAACCAAAAACGGGTTATTGAGAGACTGAGCGAGGAAAGAAGGCACAATCAACACCGAAGATGCAAAAATAATCGGCATCACTCCGCCTTGATTCAAGCGCAGGGGCAGATAACTCCGGCTCTCCCGATAAACTTTGCGGCCGACTTGGCGACGTGCCGAAATAATCGGAATGCGGCGAGTACCTTCCTGAACAAAAACAATCCCAACAATAGTTACCAAAAAGACCAGCAGCAGAACGACTACGCGGCCGACAACTTGCGTGTCCCCGCTTTGAGCCAATTCAAAAGTTTGTCCCAAAGAGCGCGGCAATACCGACACAATATTGATAAAAATCAGGAGCGACGCTCCGTTCCCGATACCTCGTTCCGTCACCACTTCCGATATCCACATCACAAACATTGAGCCGGCTGTCAGAGCCAAAGCAGTTTGTGCTATGAATAAAGGCGCTGGAGATTGAGCAAAAGGGCTGACCCAAATCGCAATGCCAATACTTTGCAGAATTGCCCAGCCTAATGAAACGTAGCGAGTAATTTGAGAAATTTTGCGTCGCCCTGCTTCTCCTTCATTTTTCTGCAAGTCTTCTAAGCTTGGCAGAGCCGCAGTTAGAAGTTGCACAATAATTGAAGCATTAATGTAGGGCAAAATCCCCAACGCGAAAATCCCCAACGCTGACAAGCCGCCTCCGGAAAACAAGTCCAGAAAGCCAATTAAAGGGCTATTTTGGACGTTTTGGGCAAAGGCGACTCGATCAATGCCGGGGACTGGCAAGTGGACACCCAGGCGTACTAAAATCAGTAAGCCAACGGTTACGAGGATGCGGCCTCGCAAACCAGCAGCTTGAGCCATCTGCATGAACGTCTCTTGTGCAGTTGGCGCTTTCTCTCTACTAACGTCCATAGTTACGATTTTGGATTTTAGATTTGGGATTTTCGACTAAATCATTTTCTGATAGCAAGCTTGAGGATTTGAGATTTGGACAGACTCTCAAACCTCAAATCTTCACGCAACTAATTCGCAACTTCCGCCTGCAGCTTCAATTTTGGTGCGAGCACCTGCGGTAAAAGCCGAGGCGCGCACTTGCAAAGGTACATTCAGTTCGCCATCTCCTAAGATTTTCAGCGGCCCGTCGTCTGTGGTGACAATTTTTGCTTGGATCAGAGAGGTGAGAGTAACTTCGGTGTTTGCTGGCAGCGATGCTAATTTACTCACATTAATGGTAGTGTACTCTTTCCGGTTCACTAGAGGGAAGCTTTTCAACTTGGGGAGACGGCGGTAGAGAGGATTTTGACCTCCTTCAAAACCGGGTCTAGTGCCGCTACCGGCTCTAGATTTTTGACCGCGCATCCCTTTGCCGGAGCTCGCGCCTTGACCGGCAGAAATACCTCTGCCCAAGCGTCGGGGGCGCTTTTGGGAGCCTGCTTTGGGTCGGGCGTCTTGCAATCTCATAGTTTTAGTAATTGGTAATTGGTAATTGGTATTTAGAGAGGGGTATGCAGTAGTTTTGAGTGCGTGAGTTTTAAGTTGCGGATTTTTTTATTTTCACCGCAAGCACTTAACACTCAAAACTTACAGTTTCCCATTCTCGCGTGCCCTAACCGTAGAGATTTTCTACTGGAATTCCGCGCTCTTGAGCAACTTCGGACAAGGTGCGGAGGGTGGAGAGGGCATTGACTGCAGCTCGGGCGTTGTTTAAGGGATTTCCAGAACCTAGCTGTTTGGCTAAGATGTTGCGGACTCCGGCTAGTTCGAGAACAGTTCGTACTGCTCCCCCTGCAATTACCCCGGTTCCTGGAGCGGCCGGCCGCATCATCACTTTAGCTCCGCCACCGTCACCGTTGATGGGGTGAGGGATGGAGTTAGATTTGGTGAGGGGGACTTCAATTAGGTGCTTTTTGCCGTCAGCGACGCCTTTTTTAACGGCACCGATTACGTCGCTAGCTTTGCCGACTCCTACTCCAACTTGACCGCGTTCGTTGCCAATAATGACTATGGCGCGGAAGCTGAGTTTTTTACCACCTTTGACTACTTTGGTAACGCGCCGAATCTGAACAACCCGTTCTTGCCATTCGGATTCTTTTTCGCGCCCTTTGTTGTTGCTGCTGCTTTTTTTCTTGTTGCGCTGTTCTTTTTGTTCTGCCATAGTTTTGTCCTGTGGGAATTAGTAATTGGTGAAAGGCGATCGGCAAGTGGTAATTGTTTGAGTAAAAAGTAAAAATAGAAGAAATCTGGATTTTGCCTTTTAACTTTCAACTTTTGACTTTTTACTTTTTAATTACTCATTACCCGCTACCCATTACCCCCTCTAGAAGTCTAACCCCGCTTCGCGAGCTGCTTCTGCGAGGGCTTTGACACGACCGTGATAGAGGTTGCCCCCCCGATCGAATACGACTTTGACTATGCCAGCGCTGGAACAGCGTTTGGCAATCAACTGACCGACTTGCACGCTCGCGGAACAGTTGCCGCCAGAACTGAGAGTTGACTTCAATTCGGGATCGAGGGTTGACGCGGCGGCCAAAGTGTGCTGGGCGGTGTCGTCGATTACTTGAGCGTAGATGTGCTGATCTGAGCGAAATACCGCTAGTCTGGGACGTTCGGAGGTGCCGAACACCTTGCGCCGAACACGGCGGTGTCTGCGCTGGACTGATTCTTTGCGAGTAAGCTTCATTGTTACTTCTTACCTGTTTTGCCTGTTTTACCAGCTTTGCGCCGGACGACTTCGCCGCTGTAGCGAATGCCTTTGCCCTTGTAGACTTCGGGCGGACGCACCGCGCGGATGCGGGCTGCTGTATTGCCTACGAGTTCTTTGTCAATGCCGGAGACAATGACGTTGGTGTTGCCTTCAACTGCCATTGTGATGCCTTCGGGAGGGGGCATTTCAACGGGTTTGCTGTAACCGACGTTTAAAATCAGGTTCCGTCCTTGAACCTGTGCCCGATAACCTGTGCCGATAATTTCGAGACGCCGCTGAAAACCTTCTGATACACCTTCGACCATGTTGGCGACTAGGGTGCGGCACAATCCGTGCAGTTGTCTGGCGACGCGAGATTCGTCTCGGCGGGTAACGAGTAAAGTCTCGCCTTCAATTCCCATGAGGATTTCGGCTGGAATCACTCGGGAAAGTTCACCTTTGGGCCCTTTGACGGCTACTTTTTGGCCGTCTAGGGTGACGGTGACTTTCGTGGGGATGCTAATCGGACGCTTGCCAATTCGCGACATAGTTTTTTTGTCCTTTGTTTTTAGTTATTAGTCCTTGATTATTAGTGCTTAGTTATTAGTCCTTAGTTATTGATTTTTGAGTCTCTTGCCAACGACCAGTGACTAATGACTAATGACTAATGACTACCAAACATAACAAAGCACTTCACCGCCCAAACCTTGGCGTCGAGCTTCTCTATCCGTCATAATGCCACTGGAGGTGGAAATAATGGCTATGCCAATTCCGCCTAATACTCTGGGCAATTCTTTACGGTTCGAGTAAACGCGCAGTCCTGGTTTGCTGACTCGCTTAAGTGCCGTGATAATGGGCTTGCGAGTTTTACCTTTGTACTTTAGAGAAAGCACTAAATGTCGCTTGATCCCTTCTGGTTCTGCTTCTTCAAATTCGCTGATAAAGCCTTCACTTTTGAGGACTTGGGCGATGCTGCGGGTCATTTTTGTAGCTGGAATTTGCGTTGTTTGGTGGCGCGCCATGCAAGAATTGCGAATGCGCGTCAACATATCTGCTATGGTATCGTTAGCTGCCATCTTTTGCTTCTTACTCTAGTGCTTAGTTGTCCCGGAACGGCATTCCCATTTCTTTAAGCAAGGCGCGTCCTTCTTCGTCGGTGTTTGCTGTGGTGATAATTGAAATGTCCATGCCTCGAATTTGATCGATGCGGTCATATTCTATTTCTGGAAAAATTAGCTGTTCTCTCAGACCCAAGCTGTAGTTGCCGCGTCCGTCGAAGCTTTTGGGGCTGATGCCGCGGAAGTCGCGAATTCGGGGGAGTGCGAGGTTGATCAGCCGATCGAGAAAATCGTACATCCGATCGCCGCGCAGCGTCACCATAACGCCGACGGGTACTCCTTTGCGGATTTTGAAGCCTGCGATCGCTTTTTTCGCCCGCGTTACCACTGGTTTTTGCCCGGTGATGATGCTAATTTCGTTGATCGACGAATCCAGTGCCTTAGCGTTTTGAGATGCTTCTCCCAAACCTCGGTTCACTGTGACTTTGACGAGTTTGGGCACCTGATGGATATTAGTATATTTAAACTGATCCATCAGTGTGGGAACGATTTTTCCTTGATAAAGAACTTTGAGTTTGTCCGGCATAGTTTTTGTGTTTCGTTAACTGTCCCTGGGCTTGGTCAGGGAATTATTAGTTGTCAGTTGTCCGTTGTCAGTTGTCCGTTGTCAGTTGTCCGTCCGTTGACTGTTGTCAGGAAAGCATTTGTCTAATGACTGATGACTGATGACTAATGACTGATGACTAATGACTAATTATCGAGGATTTCTCCAGTTTTTTTGAGCTGTCGCAGTTTCCGGCCATCTTCGCTAAATGTATAGCAAACGCGGCTAGCTATTTTTTCTTTTTCGGAATAGTGCATGACATTTGAGCTGTGAATGGGAGCCTCAAACGTCAGTATTTTCCCGGACTCTCCCTCTTGCTGGGGCTTGACGTGCTTTGTTCTGATGTTTACACCTTTAACAATTACTTTGCTGACTTTAGGATATGTCTTTAAGATTTCTCCGACTTTTCCTTTCTCTTTGCCAGTAATTATTTGCACGGTATCGCCTGCTTTGACGTGCATTCTGTAGCGCTGCGGCTCGCTAGTTGGTTTACCCTTTTTTCCGTACATTTTAAAGTACCTCCGGGGCTAAGGAAACGATTTTAGTAAAGTTTTTGTCGCGCAATTCGCGGGCGACGGGGCCGAAGACGCGAGTGCCTTTGGGGTTGCCGTCTACGTTGATAATAACGGCGGCGTTATCGTCAAAACGAATGCTCATGCCACTGTCGCGGCGCAAACCTTTGCGGGTTCTGACAATGACAGCCCGAACGACATCGGATTTTTTGACGGCCATATTGGGGATGGCGTCTTTGACGACGGCAATGATGACATCGCCGACTCCGCCGTAGCGACGGTTGCCGCCTCCCAATACGCGGATGCACATCAGTTTGCGGGCTCCGCTATTGTCGGCGACATTGAGGTATGTCTGGGGTTGAATCATGGTGATTGTTGACTGTTAACTGTTGACTGTTAACTGTTGACTGTTAACTGTTGACTGTTGACTGTTGACTGTTGACGACTAATTGATTAATCAAGTACCGATCGGGCGATCGCGATATCGCAATTAACTGTTAGCCGTTTTTTGTCCCGAAAATCTCAGCAACCGTCCAACGTTTGGTTTTGCTCAGTGGGCGAGTTTCAGTGATGCGGACACGATCGCCCGATTTGCACTGATTTTCTTCGTCATGAGCTTTGTACCGCTTGGTGCGGACTACGATTTTGCCGTATTTGGTGTGGGAGGAGCGGTTTTCGATTGCTACCACGACGGTTTTATCCATCTTGTCGCTCACTACTACGCCAACTCGTTCTTTAATTGCCATAGCTACCTATTTTTGTTGTGCAATTGACTATTTTTAGCTACTGTGCGATCGTCGGCTCGGCTGCTTCTGACTCTTGGCTGACTGCTGCGGTTGCAGCAGGCTGTCCTACCTGTTTAGATGCGGCTAATTTTGCTGCTGCAGCTTCTTTCTCAGCAACGATTTGGCGCTCGCGTTCAACTGTCATCAATTGAGCTAGCCGGTGTTTGGCGTGCTTGAACAGGTGAGGCTTTTCCATGCGGCCCGTAGCTTGCTGAAGCCGCAATTCCATTAGTTGGCGCTTGACGGCTAAAATTTGCTCTGCTACTGCAGCATCGCTTAATTCTCTAGCTTCTTTAATCTTGGTCAAAGACATAATTGTGTGCTTTCTCGTTAGCGAGCGGTATGACAGAAGACAGAATTGTCTCGCTTGGCTGAAGGTCGAAGGAAAGAAAAGTTATGAAAGCCAGATTTTAAATTGCTGTAGCCGTTTAAAATGCTGATTAATACAGACCTAATTCTACCTTCGCTCTTCGCTATGACTGGTCTTCTTCGCGAGTGATGAACTTGGTTTTAATTGGTAATTTGAAAGATGCCAAACGCATTGCTTCGCGGGCAGTTTCTTCACTTACGCCGCCAATTTCAAACATTACCCGGCCGGGTTTGACAACGGCAACCCAAAACTCAGGATTACCTTTACCGGAACCCATCCGGGTTTCTGCTGCCCGCTGGGTGACTGGTTTGTCGGGAAAAATGCGAATCCAGATTTTGCCGCCCCGGCGGATATAGCGGGTCATGGCGCGCCGTCCGGCTTCTATTTGGCGAGAAGTGATCCAGGCAGGTTCGACAGCTTGGAGCGCGAAGTCGCCAAAGCTAACTGTATTGCCGCGGGTGGCAATACCGCTCATTCGCCCGCGCTGTTGTTTGCGGAATTTCGTTCTTTTAGGGCTTAACATGGCTTTGGGAGTTGGGTAATTGGTAATTGGTAATTGGTAATTGGTGATTGCTAATTGCTAATTGGTTTGGAACAACTCACACTTAACAAATGACAACTAACAGTTAACAATTAGCTAGCCTTCGTTCGATCGATCTTCAAAGTTCTGGCGGCGGCGCTTTTGTTTGGTGCGGGGCACTGCTGCATTTGGTGCAGCCTCTTGTTCCTGTCCGGGAATAATTTCGCCTTTGAAAACCCAAACTTTAATGCCCAGAATACCGTAGATGGTTTGAGCAGTGCAGTAGGAGTAGTCGATGTCTGCCCGCAGCGTGTGCAAGGGGACTCTTCCTTCCCGTGTCCATTCGGTACGGGCAATTTCTGCACCGTTGAGGCGTCCACTGACTTGAATTTTGATGCCTTGGATGCCGACTTTTTGGGCGCGGGTGATTGCTTGGCGGACGACTCGGCGGAAGGATACGCGCCGTTCTAGTTGCTGAGCGATGTATTCCGCGATCAGTGTGGCATCGGCGTCTACTCGCTGGACTTCGACGACGTTGATGCGGATTTGGCGGTTGCTACCGAGTTGCTGCTGCAAACCGACGCGCAAGGTTTCGATGCCTGCTCCGCCGCGGCCTACGACAACGCCTGGTCTGGCGGTGAACACTTCTAGGTCGATTTGATCAGCTTTCCGCTCAATTCTGACCGAGGAAATCCCAGCATTGCTGAGGGTTTTACGAACGTACTTGCGAATTTTATAGTCTTCTTGCAAGAGTTCTGGATAGTTTTTGGGATCAGCAAACCAGCGAGAGCGGTGCTCTTGGGTAATGCCGAGGCGAAAACCAATTGGATGTATTTTTTGGCCCATAATAGTTGATGAGTTAATTGGTAATTGGTAATTGGTAATTGGTAATTGGTAATTGGTGATTACCCATTTTTTCAACTTTAAGCTGTTTATTACCTATTACGTTTTTCCCTGGTTTAGTTTTCTACGAGCGGAGCTACTACTACGGTAATGTGACAGGTTGGCTTGCGGATTTGGTAGGCGCGACCTTGAGCGCGGGGTCTAAAGCGTTTGAGGACTGGGCCTTGGTCTGCGTAAGCTTGAGAAACTACCAGCTTGGATTTATCCAATCCTGCGTTGTGTTCGGCGTTGGCTACTGCAGATCGCAAAACTTTGACGATTGGTTCGCAGGCGCGGTAGGGCATGAATTCGAGTAAAATCAGCGCTTCTTGGTAGCTTTTGCCGCGAATTTGGTCGAGGACTCGGCGCACTTTGAAGGGGGATGTTCTGATGTAACGGGCGATCGCCTTAATTTCGGATGTGGTATCTATAACCATTTCGATTGGGTAATTGGTAATTGGTAATTGGGAAAAAGGTAATTGGTAATTGGGAAAAAGTTTGTCCGATCACCTATTACCTGTCACCTAATTCGGCTATCTTTTTGCCTTTTTATCACCACTTTTCGCGTGACCTCTAAAGGTGCGAGTGGGGGAAAATTCTCCGAGTTTGTGACCTACCATTTGGTCTGTGAGGTAGACGGGTACGTGCTGTCTGCCGTTGTGAACGGCGATCGTGTGGCCTACCATTTGGGGCAGGATTGTGGAAGATCGCGACCAAGTTTTAATTACTTGTTTTTGGCCGGCGGCGTTGAGTTTTTCGATTTTTGTCATCAGAGCATCTGCGACAAAAGGCCCTTTTTTTAGCGATCGAGACATGATTTTTGTAATTAGTAATTAGCAGTTGGAATTGAATTGGGAAGAAAGTCGGAGGAATAAAAGAGCGCGGAAAACTTTTTTGTTGTTCCTTCTTCCTTCTTCCTTCTTCCTTCTTCCTTCTTCCTTCTTCCTTAACTTTGTCTGCCGCCCTTGCCGCGCTTGGAAGCTTTGCGGCGGCGGCGGACGATTAAAGCGTCGCTGCGCTTGTTTTTGCGTCGAGTTTTTGCACCCAATGCTGGTTTACCCCAAGGAGTGACAGGCCCCGGACGTCCGATGGGAGCTCTGCCTTCGCCACCGCCGTGCGGGTGGTCTACCGGGTTCATGACACTACCGCGAACGGTGGGTCTGCGACCTTTCCAGCGGGTGCGACCTGCTTTACCCAGGCTGATGTTTCTGGCGTCGGTGTTGCCGACTTGACCGATGGTGGCGTAGCAGTCGGCGCGGACTTTGCGCTGTTCGCCGGATGGCAGTTTGAGGGTGACGTAGCTACCTTCTTTTGCCATTAGCTGAGCGCTGGAGCCGGCGGAGCGAACGATTTGTCCGCCTTTTCCGGGTACTAGCTCGACGTTGTGGATGCTGGTACCAAGGGGAATGTTCTTCAGGGGGAGGGCGTTGCCGATCTCGATCGGCGCGTCTGGGCCTGAGACAATTACTGTACCGACGTTTAAGTTGAGCGGGTGCAAGATGTACCGTTTTTCGCCGTCTTTGTAGAACACGAGGGCGATGCGGGCGTTGCGATTGGGGTCATACTCGATCGCCTTGACGGTAGCGGGAATGCTGTGTTTGTCGCGGCGGAAGTCGATGTCTCTATACAGCCGTTTGTGACCGCCTCCCCGGTGGCGACAGGTGATGACGCCTCGGTTGTTGCGGCCTTGTTTGGTGTGCTTATTGCTGGTTAGAGACTTTTCTGGCTCTGATCTGGTAATTTCAGCAAAGTCCGAGACGGTTTGTTCTCGGGTGCTGGAGGTATAAGGTCGGTAAGAACGGATGCCCATAATCGATCTATTTTAGATTTTGGATTTTGGATTTTGGATTTGACGTTTATCGATTTTAGATTTTAGGTTGAAGATTGGCGATCTTTGGTTAACTTACGAGTTTTCTGGTTCGAGAATTTCCACCAGTTAACCGCAATTTAAAATCTAAAATCTAAAATCTAAAATCCAAAATCGTCTAGACTTCTGGGAATAGGAGTTTGCGGATCGAGTCTCCGTCGGTCAGAGTTACGGTTGCTCGCTTGTAACAAGGTTTAAAGCCGACGAATTTGCCAACTCGACGCTTTTTGCGCGGCGGGTTTTGGGTGTTGACGCCGATGACTTTGACCTTAAATAGTTCTTCGATTGCAGCTTTGATTTGAGGCTTCGTCGCTTTGGGGGCTACGTCGAATGTGAATTGATTTAATTCCATCATTCGGGTAGCTTTCTCGGTGAGAATCGGACGCTGGATCAAATCTGCGTAGTCGCGGGGGTCGATTTTACTCACCGTAAATCTCCTGAATTTTAGCTATGGCTGTAGATGTGACGATAATTTTGTCAGCCGCGAGAACGTCGTAAACATTCAGGGATGTTGCCAAGATGACGTTTACTAATTCGATGTTGCGTCCTGATAAGTAGACGTTTGGTTGCGGTTCTGGCAAGATTAACAGAACTTTTGTATCGGGTTCGATACCCCAGCGGGCGATCGCACTCAACAATTCTTTGCTTTTCGGTCTCGGAAATTGCTCTGCAAATTCTTCAACCACAATGATGTCTTCGGTGCGACTTTGGAATGCTGTCCGCAAAGCGAGACGGCGTTCCTTTTTGTTCATTTTGACTTCAAAGTCTCTCGGTTTTGGTCCGAAGATGACACCGCCGCCCCGCCACAGCGGAGAACGGATTGAACCTGCTCTGGCTCGACCCGTGCCTTTTTGACGCCAGGGTTTGCGGCCACCGCCTCTGACTTCCGATCGAGTTTTGGTGCAAGCATTTCCTTGACGAGCGTTATTCAGTTGCCGCGTCAATGCTCTGTGAACGATGTGAGACGCATTTTCTTCTTTGGCTACGCGCAGTTCTAAAGTTGTTTCTCCAACTTCTTCGCCTTGCCAATTTCGCACTACACAATTAACCATATCTTTTGTCCTTTGTCTGTTGTTAGTTGTCTGTTGTTAGTTGTCTGTTGTCTGCTGTCTGTCGTCTGTTGTCTGTTCTCAGGTCTTAGTTTTCAGCTCTTAGTTTTCAGCTTTTAGTTCTTAGTTATTGCTTGCTACTAACGGCCAACCACTATCTACTGACTGCTGACTACTGACTAATGACTACTGACTAACGTCCTACTTTTTTCTCAGGCACAACATTGACTAAGGCGCCAGCTTTGCCGGGAACTGCTCCCTTAATTAGCAGCAAATTCTGCTCTGTATCCACCCGGACAATTGTTAGTTTGCGGACGGTGACTTGAACGTTGCCCATACGTCCTGCCATTCTTTTCCCAGGATAAACGCGACCAGGAGTAGTTCCAGGTCCGATCGATCCAGGCTCGCGGTGGTTCTTGGAACCGTGAGACATGGGGCCTCGTTTAAAGTTGTGGCGCTTTTGAAAACCTGCAAAACCTTTACCGATGCTGGTACCGATGACATCTACTATTTGTCCCGGTGTAAAGGTATCTGCTTTTAGTTGTTGACCTAATTCAAAGGAACTGGTGTCTTCCAATCGGTATTCCTGCAAGTGGCGCAATGGATTCGCCCCCGACTTGGCAAGGTGTCCTAGTTCTGGCTTGTTGAGAGCCTTTGGTTTAACTTCGTTGTATCCAACTTGAACGGCACCGTAGCCGTCAGTTTGTTTTGTTTTGATTTGAGTTACTGTACAAGGCCCTGCTTGTATGACGGTGACGGGGATGGCTCTCCCTTGGTCGTCAAACACTTGAGTCATGCCTAGTTTAGTGCCAAGAATGCCTACAGACACGGATTTTCTTCCTTTTATTTACGCAAGAGGTTTCGGATTGCGAAATTTACGTCAATCCGCTTGCTCTTGTGCAGAAACATTTATTTCAGTGTTCCTGCAATTAACTGTTATCAACCAACAGCTTTCCTCGGTGTTTAAAATTTGAGTTTTAAATTTGGGAGCGAGCTTGTGGAAGTCTTGCAAGGGTTGAGATTCGCGGCTTTTTACCGACTTTATCTCCGAGTTTTGTCTCGGTCTTGCTTGTTTGCGCCAGGACTTGAGCAGCAAACCACTCAGTATCCTTTACGGCGACAATTCACAATAGTACATGAAGTGTTTGCCGTTTGTCAAGGCCACGATGAGAATTTTTCGGCTCAACTTTAGGATTTATAATATTTCCAGCTCGCAAGCAGCGATCGACCAAATTTTGATACAGCAGGAAACACAAATTTATGGGACTGATTACGACGGGATCGGATCTAATTCGGGATTTGGAAAAGTCGGGGTCGCTGGCCCTGTACGTTCCTTTAGAGGGAGGATTTGAGGGGCGCTACCTGCGGCGGCTGAGGGCTGCGGGCTACGGTGCGTACACGATTTCGGCGCGGGGTTTGGGTGATTTGGCGATGTATTTGACCGGGGTTCACGGGGTGCGGCCACCGCATTTGGGCAAAAAAACTACTGGCAATGAATCGGCTGTGGGTTATACGTACTACGTGCCGCCGATGTTGAAAACTCAATTAGACAATTTGCCACCTAAAGCAAAAGGACTGGTGCTGTGGATTATTGAAGGGCAGATTTTGTCGAGTCAGGAGATTGAGTATTTGACTGTTTTGCCGACGTTAGAACCGCGAGTTAAAATAGCAGTTGAGATGGGGGGCGATCGAGCTTTTAGCTGGAAGCCACTCAAAGATGCTTTAGTTGCAGCTTAAATTCCGGTATTTGCGATCGCAAATCAACTAAAAAACGCAGCGAGCAACTAAAGCTCAACAGCTTCTGCTCGCTGGTTTTGATATTTTTGGAACTTAATTAACAGGAAAAATCTTATGCTTCAGAACCGCGATTATACCATCATTATTGACAAAAGCGGCAGTATGTACACAAAAGACCAGATGGGCGGTAAAAGTCGGTGGGCGCTCATGCAAGAATCGACCATCGCATTGGCGAATAAATGCGAAGAACTCGATCCTGATGGCATAACAGTTTATGTGTTTTCCGGTCGCTTCAAGCGCTATGACAACGTAACATCAGCTAAAGTCGTGCAAATTTTCCAAGAAAACGAACCTTCGGGGACTACGAATTTAGCTGCTGTTCTGCAAGACGCCCTGAACAGTTATTTTCAGCGCAAAGCATCCGGTAAGACCAAGCAAAATGGGGAAACATTATTAGTGGTGACGGACGGGGAACCGGACGATCGCAAAGAAGTGATGAAAACAATTATAGAGGCTTCTCGAAAGCTCGATCGAGATGAAGAGTTGGCGATTTCTTTCATTCAAGTAGGAAATGCGCCGGAAGCTACTAAGTTTCTCAAGATATTGGATGACGAACTGCAAAGCGCCGGTGCTAAATTCGATATCGTTGATACTGTCACGATGGATGATATTGAAGGAATGACCCTGACAGAGGTATTGCTGAATGCAATAACTGATTGAGGAGGCGGGCGAAGTTCATGCGATTATATTTGTGCTAGTTGGGCCAGCAGCATTTTTTAGGGGGTTTAAGTTATGGAATCTATCGATCGCCTGTTAGGTGAACTTAAGGCAGAGTATCAAGCATCTCAAAAAAATGCTGAGTTAAAAAGTCAGACACCAGTGCAAGCACAAGCGCCTGTACCACAAGCAGCAGTGCCGTCAAATCAAACATTTAAAACATCAGATATAAATTTGTATGCTAGTCCTTTGGATAAGGATTTAGCTCAAATTAAGGCTGAGTACGAAGCGCAAAATCAAGCTCAGGCAGTCGCTTCACAGCAACCGCTTAAGCCTGAGCACGAAGCACAAAATCAAGCTCAGGAAGTAGCTTCACTGGAACCGCGGCCCGCAGAAAAAGTCGCGGGGCTGCAGTTGGACGTACAAACGCACAGACAGAAAGTTAGGCAAGCTCAGGTTTGGCTGAAAAAGTTGGATAAGAATTCCGATGAGGGATATTGGTTCGATCAGTTTGCTTTTAAGTATTCTTCGAGGATAGATGCGGCGATCGACTATTTGCAAGCGGTGAATGAGTTTGATTGATTGAACTACACGGTATTCACAATTAGTCAGGACGTTTTTTGGTTAATTGTCATCTCTATTTGTTGTAAGGGTATGGCAGTGCTGTGTCTTTGCAAGACGTGCAATAAATATCCTTTGTATCACGCGGTATTTAGGACACAGCAGTGCCGTATCCCTACAAATTGCCAGCACATAAATATCATTTATAGGGACACCGCACAGTTATTTCCTGTGGCTGCGACAACCACGGGGAGGATTGAGCCTATACTAAATTTTTGGCCACCGATGTAGGATGCAACAAAAACAAAGCGGCTTTTTTTGCTGTCTCTTCAGATAACTGAATTTGTTTTAACTCAACAATACCTTCACTGATAAAAGTATCTCTCAAAGCAGCTTTTTCTCCGCTGTTAAAACTCGTTTCGTAAAACACTTCTCTAATTCCAGCGGCAATGACTAATTTCAAACAATAGATGCAGGGTTCTAAAGTGACGTAAATACTAGCCCCAGCAGTAGATATACCGTGTTTAGCAGCTTTAGCGATCGCATTTGCTTCCGCGTGAACCGCCCTTGAGGGCAAAGTTTTGCTGGCGTCGCAACTACTCAAACCAGGATAGCAGAAGCCTTGAGTTGTACAGTGTGCCGAACCTGACGGCGAACCGTTGTAACCGGTTGCTAAAACTTGCCTGTTTTTAGTTATCACCGCGCCTACAGGAAAAGCCAGACAAGTCGATCGAGTAGCAGCCAATTTTGCTAACATTAAGAAGTATTCGTCCCAAGTCGGTCTTTCTTCTTCTAGATTCATTTTCTATCCTGAATGTATTGGTTGCTGGTTTTCAGACACTCGGCCGCCTTTTGCAATTCTATTCCCAAATAACCAATATGATCGGGTTGGATGGCAGGGGAAGCCGCACAAATTTCTCGCACTAACTTGAGAGGGTTTTTTCCAGAATAACAGGTGACAACTTCGCCGCTGCCGGGGGTGGTTTGCGTGACAACTATTTGATTGTCGGCTACTTCAACTAAAAAATTGCCCGCTGCATCGAAAAAGTCTCGATCTTCGCAGATTTTAGCATATTGGGTTTGAATTAGTCGATCGGCATTTTCAAAGGTATCGTCATACAAGTGAGCAGATTGACTCAACGTTACCAACGGGCCCATTGTCAAATTATAATCGGAACGCCTCGCAATTTCATCTCGAATATGCTGCTGCAAAGCCCGCAAACCCATTGCATTGGCCGGCCAAGCCGCAAACATATCATTACTACGGAGAGTTGCCGTTAGCGATATTTCACTGTCTACAACTCGCACCCAAATGTGATTTAAACAAGGACTGCCGCTGTGCTGGTGGTCGGAGGAACCGTCACGTCTTCTGTTAATATTTCCGCCCGCATCCCACAAACTAATTACAGCACTGGCTGCGTCAATTTCTTTAATTAGTTTGGTAATAACTTCTTCAATTTGATCGCGTCCAAACCACGACCGCATCCGCTGGGCGTAGGTATATTTAATGCCTTCGTTATATGGGGCATCTTCGAGCATTTGCGGTTTGTACTGTTCGAGGAAATCGCGGTCTATTGGTAAGTAATTGGGTTCAGGAAAATAGAACTCCGCAGGTTCATCTGTAATGACTGCCATTAAGTCGATTAATTCTTGCCACTGTCCGTCATAACCAGTCGGCCGCAGGGTGCCGGTGGTCTTAATTCGGTGGATAATTTTTACCCAAGTTTCGGCGATAGTTTTGCCTTCGATTCTATGTCCGTATTTCTGACCGGGGAGTACAGTCGGGACGATTTCGACTAACGGAAAAGTTACGGTTTCTCCCCAAGGTTCAACAGATTCTTTTTGGGCAAAAGACTTGACAAAAGTCACAGTTTCTGCTATGGTTTTTGCTTCTATCCATTGTATTTTATGACGCAATATTTCTAAGGCTTCTGCTGCTATTTCAATATCAATGTAGCCAAATATTGAAGATTTAATTAGCCAGCAATCTCTACCAGTATCGCTTTTTCCCGCTTCAAAGCCGTTGCGAAAAAAGTCGAGTAAGCAGGCTGCCGCACCCGAATTGCGGTCTTCTTTGGTAGCGTTGAGAATTACTAAAAAGCGGACGTGGGGATTGCACAGCAAGTTTCTAATTAAGAAGTTGATGCCACGAGTAGGAGAGTATAGTTGTCCGATCGCAGCATATTCTTGAGGTTGTAAATGTTTGCCGATCGCACTTTTTACTGTCCAGCCGCTGACAATGGCTGTTTGCCCCGTTCCGCAAATTAACTGATTGGGTTTGTATAGGGGTTTGTACTCAAATTTATTGACGAGATTTGTGGCTGTCATGGTTTACCGTTTTTTGCACCGCGTACTACTATATCAATAGTTTGGATGGTTTGAAGGGGCGCTATCAATCATTTTTATGGCACCGCTGCAACGATTTGTTATGCTGCGTCAACGCAAATCTTTGCCTGAATGTCTTTTACAGCGATCGCCCTCACCGGAATTGAAATCACAAACTCTGTACCTTGACCTAAAGTTGAGTTAACTTCTAGAGTTCCAGAGTGTTTCTCAACTACGATTTGACGAGCGATCGCCAATCCCAGCCCTGTTCCTTGCCCCACGCCTTTGGTGGTGAACAGATGCTCAAAGATTTTTGGCTTCACTGCATCCGTAATGCCAATCCCATTATCCTGAATTCGGATCACTGCCTGAGATTCCGACAATTGGGTTTTGACAGTAATCTGGTTGGGGTTGGCTTTGATCTGAGCAAAACTGCGTCCTTTATTTGATTCCTCTAGGGCATCGATCGCATTTGCCAGCACATTCATAAATACCTGATTTAACTGTCCGGCAAAGCATTCTACCGGTGGCAGATCGCCATAGTCTGTGATGACTGCAATTTCCGGGCGACATTCGTTGGCTTTGAGGCGATGCTTGAGAATCAAGATTGTGCTGTCAATGCCGTCGTGGATGTTGTAATGAATGGGGCGATCGCAATCAGAACGCGAGAAGTTTCTTAAACTGGTGCTGATTGTGTGAATGCGCTCGACTCCTTCTTGCATCGAATCGATTAACTTGGGTAAATCCTCTTGTAAATATTCCAAATCTATTTCCTCCACGAATTCCTGTAGTGAGGCACTTGGATAAGGGAGTTCTTTTTGGTATAAATCAATTAGTTGAAAGAGGTCTTTAATATAGTCCTGAGCGGGTTTCAGATTGCCAGCAATAAAGCAAAGCGGGTTATTAATTTCGTGCGCGACACCCGCGACTAAATTTCCCAAAGCAGACATCTTTTCGGTGTGGACTAAATGAAGCTGAGACTGTTGCAGTTGTGTGAGTGCTGCTTCTAAATCAGCCGTTTGCTCAGCTACACGCTGTTCGAGATTTTTAGTTAACTGTCGTAGCTGCAAATGAGTTTTTACCCGTGCTAGCACCTCCTGTTCTTGAAAGGGTTTGGTGATGTAGTCCACAGCACCCAGGACAAATCCTTTCACCTTACTATCGGCATCGGAGAGGGCGGTCATAAAAATGATGGGAATACTTGCGGTTTTAGGATCTGCCTTCAGACGTTGGCAGGTTTCAAAGCCGTCAATTCCTGGCATTTGAACATCGAGTAAGATCAAATCCGGAGGATAAGCTTGGACTCGCTTAAGAGCGCGATCGCCATTGATTGCGGTTGCTACTTCGTACCCCGCATCACTTAAAGTTTCACAAACTACTTCTAAGTTTGCAGGGGTATCATCCACCACCAGAATTAATTCAGGACTAGACATCGGCTTTCTTCTCTGTGAGATGTTGTTGTAGCAACTCTTCAATCTCTTCGGCTTTAAATTGCTTGGCCAACTGAAGAATTTCTGAGGCAAAATTAGCGTAGCGAGGGTTAGATTGAGCAATATGCTCTGTGTGCGATCGTAGCCGTTTTAAGTTGCCTTGTTGTGCCAATTCTAGTAACTTTTTTAAGTCTACCGCAGAAGGAATAATCATCCCTTCTGGGTTCTCTAATGCAGTGGTTGGAGTGGATGGTTCAGACTCGTTGGAGCCTGTCATTTCATATTTCCATTTTAATTCCAGATGAGTGGCTAAGAGGTTAAATAATTCACTGACTTCCACTGGCTTTGCCAGGAAATCATTTCCCCCTGCATCTAAACTCATCTGTTGATAGGCTTGTGCAACTGATGCAGAAGAGACAATGATCTTAGGGTGGGGCAAATCCTTTACACTGCGAATTTGTTTGAGCAGCTCAAAGCCGTCCATGACTGGCATTGCTAAGTCTGTAATCACTAAGTCCGGTTGAGACTGTCGTATTTTTTCCAATCCTGCTTGTCCATTTTCGGCCTCACTAACTTGGAATCCTAGTGGCTCTAACAAGTTGACGAGAACGGCTCGGTTCTCCCAACGATCGTCTACTACAAGTATGCTGCGTTGTTGTCCTTCGTAACCAATAATTTGTTTTCCTGTTGTGAAGGAGTTTTGCTGTACCCAATCGGTGGCGATCGCCAGTTCCACCTCAAAAAAGAACTCACTGCCGACTCCGGGTTGGCTATTAACTTGGATTTTTCCGTTCATGAGTTGGACAATCCTTTGGCTGATCGCGAGTCCTAAACCCGTTCCCTCGGCTTGGCGCTGGCGATCGCCCACTTGTTCAAAAGCCTGGAAAATTTTCTCCAAATGATCGGGCGCAATTCCTACACCCGTATCCTGAACTTGAAATTTGAAAGAGCGAGTGGATGGATTGAGAGGGTTCTCAACTACAGCAACCTTCAGCGTGACAGAACCTTTGTCGGTGAATTTAATTGCATTTCCCACCAAGTTGAGTAACACCTGACGTAGCCGTTTTTCATCGGCAAAAATCCCTTCAGGCAAATGTGGATCGGGATCGTAAACGAAGTCAATGTTTTTTTGGTCGGCACGAATGCGGCAAATTTCAGCGACACCTTGGATGAATGAGGGAAAGTGAATCGCTTGAGGTGCGAGTTCTAATTTACCGGCTTCAATTTTGGACAAGTCCAACACATCGTTAATCAGCGTCAGCAAATGAGAACCACACTGGTGAATGATTTCTACCCCATGACGTTCTTTCGCTGGCAATGCGCTGCTGCGGTTGAGGATTTGAGCATAGCCCAAAATACCGTTGAGGGGAGTGCGGAGTTCGTGGCTCATGTTGGCAAGAAATTCGCTTTTTGCTTGGTTTGCGCCATCGGCTACAAGTTTTGCTTCTTTCAGTTCTGCGGTGCGTTCCTCGACACGGCTTTCCAGTTCGATAAAGGAGGTTTTGAGTTGACCCGCCATCTGATTAAAGGAATCTGCCAGCGATTCTAATTCACTAATACCTTGCACCTGAAGTGTTTGATCCAACTGTCCCGAACTAATCGCCTGACTGGCTTTTTGTAGCTGCAAAATCGGTTTGATAATCCAACGCGAAGTAAAAAGACCCAGTATAGTCGTCACTACCAAAGCCCCTAGACACAGCAAAATTGTAGTACGAGTATTGGCATTGATTTGTGCCATGAAATCTGATTCAGGCACCACAACAACGCTGAACCAATCGATACCTCGTTCGTCTCGAATGGCGGAAACCTGCACGAACTGCCGTTGGTTTGCCAGCATAAAATCAAGCTGTTGACTCTGTGCAATAGCGTTGAAGTTGCCAAATCGATCGAGGATAGCTTGCGCTGTGGCACGAATTACAGAACTTTCAGACTTGACGGCAGGAATTTGTTGCAACTCCTCTTTTTTAAGATCGATAATGTAAGGCTGTTTGATCGTTGAACTGGCAATCTGATTGCCTGCTCGATCGACGATAAACGTTTGTCCCGTTTGACCCACCTTCAACTCGCTCAGAAAACGATGAATCTTGTCGAGTCGAAAGGTGCTTTTTTCCACCCCTAGTAACGTTCCATAGCGATTGTAAATCGGCTGGGATAGAGCCAGCGTAGCCGATTTATACGAACTGCTGACGTAGGGCACAGATGTCCAGGCTGGTTTTCCAGCTTGCTGTACAACTTGATACCAAGGTCGAGTCCGAGGGTCAAACTCTGCCTGAGTTTTGAGCAATGCGACCCGTTGACCTTGATTATCAAGTTTGTAGAATCGGCGTTGAGGTAGACGCGCTTTGTCACTGAGGCGAGAAACGATGCCGTCATTGATTGTTGTATCTAGGGCAATACTCGTGCCATCCTCTAAACCAATTTGCACGTCTTCGAGGGTATTTTGGCTGACTAATTGCCATAAAGTTCGTTCCAGTTTGGTGAAATCTGTTAAATCAAGCTGACCCTCTTGGGCCCCAACTACGATCACTTGTCCGGCAATATAAGGTTTTTCTAAATAGTTTAGAACTTGCAGGTTGAGGCGATAGCTCATCTCTTGTCGTAACTGACTGGCAACATCATTGACTGCCTTCTGTCCATTCCGCAGGGAAATATATCCCGTTAGTCCAACTGCTACGAAGATTTGTAGTACAAACGGGACTATCAAGAGCGATCGCAGGGAAAGTTTGCGCTTAAGTTTAAATAGATTCAGGGATGAGTTTGGCAGAGACATGGTAGTAGCTTCTCTATAAAATAGACTTTGAGGAATTGCTAGCTTGATATTCAATCCACCTTGGTAAAGCTTTCAAGGCGCTTAAATTCCTGGCTAGACACCGACGCTAACAATTAATGTCGTACCTCCAACCAGCAGTCCCATTAGCAAGTTGCCAGTGGTTTTCTCTTTCTGACGCAAGTGCAACAATCGCTGAGTTGGTTGATGTGCCGTTGGTTGGTGGAGTTGCCCGGAGGTTGTGATCAGCGGGCGATCTGTTGGCCGAGGGTTTTTTTTAGTAAATCGGGCGATCGTTCTGGCTCAAATTTAAAGGCGATCGCACTCCACCAACAATCTCTCAACCCAATTCCCATCGAAGACTACCGTTTACAGAAAATCCCAAAGAAAGCCCTGGGCTTTTAGTCGTGGGATGAATCTGCTTACCCTTTAGGTCCAGCCCTTTTCAGTCTATGCCGCAGTCCCCTAATCAGATATTAATTGTATCAATACTTCAAAGTTACCTGTAGGTCGAGCTTAAACTCGATTTGAGCGTTCCCACATTCTCATTAAACCCAGTCTTAAGCTAAAATTTCTCACCGTGAGTTTCTCTTTTTATGGTTTTAATAAATTAGTTTAACAAATACCTCAAGCCAACAATTCACTCACAGCTACGCTAAAACCTGCAAGCACACTTTGAGTATTAACAACTTCATCGGCATTAAACAACCGCCAGCGTTGCCCTACATTCACAAATATTAATCTAGCTTCAGGAAACAACAACCAAACTTCTAAACATCCCGATTCCAAATATTCTTGAGCTTTTGCGAATAACTCTTCGCCGCTATCTTCGGGGGAAGCAACTTCCGCTATCAAAGGAAAACTTTGGGAAAATGCTGTAAAATTGCCGGATTGTGGCAACAATTCAGGAGTGATGTAAGCAACATCGGGACGGCGACCCTGTTTGTTAGTGCGGCAAAGTATTTCGGTGAGAACTTCTCCTCCCTGTCCGCTGGAGTCTTTGTAATTTCCCCAGTAACGGGCTAATTTAGATTGAGCGAGACCATGCTTGAATGTCATTCCTGTTTTCTCCACTAAGTTGCCGTCAACCCATTCCATTCTATCAGCAGGTCTGACTAAAAAATCTTCAAGAGATATGACTTTTTTAGGCTCAGATTTTGGCGGAATTTCTGCTATATTTTCTGATTTTTGCGGTAATTCTGGCTCTGAGTTTTGGTCGGCATTTTTGGGTATAATTATAGTAGCTGTCATGCTCGCAACCTCTGTTTAACGATTATAAGTTTACAAGCGATCGCTCTCGATCGCATTCGATGACATGATTGAACGTGGTAGATTTTGTCTTTTCCACTTAGCCAGACAATTTATATATCATAGCAATTCAGAAAGGTGACTTTCATGATTCTCTCAAACCGTTTTTCTGAAGCCCTCACCTATGCCGCCGAATTGCACGCTACCCAAGTTCGCAAAGGTTCCGGCGTTCCCTACATTGCCCATTTGTTGGGCACTGCTAGTATAGCTTTAGAATATGGGGCAAATGAAGATGAGGCGATCGCAGCTTTGCTTCACGATGCGATCGAAGATCAAGGCGGCGCCACCACCCGCGAAGCCATCCGCCGCCGCTTTGGGGATAGCGTCACAGCAATTGTAGACGGGTGTACCGACAGTGAGGAGACGCCGAAACCCCCTTGGCGACAGCGAAAACAAGCTTATATCGATCGCATTTCTACAGCTTCTGCCTCGGTCAGATTAGTCTCGGCTGCTGATAAACTTTATAATGCTCGATCTATCCTGAAAGATTCCCGTCAATTAGGAGATACTGTTTGGGAACGCTTCAAAGGTGGCAAAGACGGTTCTCTCTGGTATTATCGTTCTTTAGTAGAAGCATTCCGCCAAGCTGAGTTAACGCCTATAGTTGAAGAATTAGACCGCACAATTTTAGAATTAGAACAGTTTTCTGAACCCTGAAGGCTGAAGGTAAAAAGCACTAATTATCAATTACCAATTACAATTAAAAAATGGCAAATGTTCGCTTAGAAAATATTACCCGACGCTACCAAAACGTCACCGCGATCGAAAACATCAGCTTCAAAATCCCGGACGGGGAATTTTGGGTATTAGTCGGGCCCTCCGGCTGCGGGAAATCGACAATTATGCGGACAATTGCAGGTTTAGAAACCGCCACTTCCGGCAATCTTTACATCGGAGATAATTTAGTTAACAACATTCCGGCGAGACAGCGGGATGTAGCAATGGTGTTTCAAAATTACGCGCTTTACCCGCACATGACTGTCGCAGAAAACTTGGCATTTGGATTGCGGATGCGGAATGTGGACCCGACTAAAATTCAAGAACGAGTCGAAACAGTAGCCCGATCGCTCTCGATCGACCACCTTCTCAAGCGTAAGCCCAAACAGCTATCAGGCGGACAGCAGCAGCGGGTAGCACTGGGAAGGGCGATCGCCCGCGAACCGAAAGTGTTTCTTTTAGATGAACCGCTTTCTAACCTCGACGCTCAACTGCGAGATGACACTAGAGCCGAGCTCAAACAACTGCATCAACGGCTGGGAATTACCACAATTTACGTCACCCACGACCAAGTGGAAGCGATGACTTTAGCTGATAAGATTGTAGTCTTAAATGGGGGAAAGATTCAACAAATTGGAGACCCGCAAAGCATTTACGCCAAACCAGCTAACCGCATGGTGGCCACCTTTTTAGGCAATCCCGCCATGAACATTTTGCCGGCTATTTATACTAACGAATCCTTTCAAATAGGAGATCAATCTTTAGTCTGTCCGCCCTCGATTCAGAAAAAATTGCAGGCGAGAGAAGGACAAGGATTTGATTTGGGCATCCGTCCAGAAAATATAGAAATCTTTACGCCACAAACAGTAGAAGATGATGATGATGATTTGAAAACCGATGTTTGGGCTTTAGAAAAAGTCCCTCTTGATGTAGAGGTAAAAGTAGTGGAACCTCTGGGGCGAGAAACTTTAATTCGGGCGAGTTTGCCTTTGCTGAGCGCTGAAACTACTGTACAGTTACAAATACCTGCGAGTGTTCGCTTGCGATCGGGCGATCGGCTGACAGTACAGCTTGACTTCGATCGACTATTTATATTTGACCCCTCCACCGGTGAGGCGCTGTATCCTTAACGGGCTTGAACAGGACTGACGCACGGAGGCCCAGCAACCAGGTTTTTTTAGTCGCAGTGCGTAAGTCCTGTTTAATCTAAAATCTAAAATCTAAAATCTAAAATCAGTGGGAAAGTCTCGATTCGTAGTTACAAAAGTTTACACTTGACATTTATTAATTTACGCAGTAATGATACGATTAGTATTGGCACAATGGTAAAACGTCCCCCCAAAAGCTGATATTTCCTGAATCGGGGCGATCACGACCCACAACGCCAGCATCTTCGCGCTAAGAAGCGGCTTTACGCCCCGACTTGGGAGCAACTAGCGAACTAAAAACTCAGAAAAACGTTCTAGCGGCATTTTTAGATGAATCCCGACAACCTGCCTCAAATGCTGCAAACAGGATTTCACCTAACTTTAGGTGCAACTTCCTTTTTAATTGAGACATTGCAAGATCCTCTGAAGCGAGAAGAAAATCTTGACAAACTGAAGTCAGATTTTGGCCAGCTAGCCGATGAGCTGCTCGAAAAAGGAGAAATGACAGAGCGAGAAGCCCGGAATTTTGTAGATACTATTTTCTCTCAACCGGGCGATCGGGAGAATGCAGACAATGAATCTGTCTCGCCCAAGCAATCAGATGCAGCGACTGATGCTCCTCCCGATTCGGTTGTACAGCCTAACGTAAAGCTAGAGATTCAAGAATTAACTGCACATATGGCAGCGCTGAGGGCCGAGTTGGAAAATTTGCGCGCCGAAAATTCCCAGTACTAAAGAATCAAGAATCTTTAACACAGCCGGAGTTTACTTGCCAACTTAATTTAAGAGAACCAAAATTTAGTCATTGTCCCATTTTTCAGAACCTATCAGGTCGGCAATGCGATCGCGCAGCAAGAAGTCGCATTTTTCTAATTCGCACTCTACACAAGCCCATTCCCGGGGCGGAATGAATTGGCAAAGCGTGTATATAGGCTGTTGGCGGCTCAGTACGCCCTCGTGGACGAGGTGACGCGCTTCATCTTGGATGACATCTAAAGAGTATTGGATTTGGGGAATAGTGGAGTGAATCATAATGCGCCCTCAATGTTTTACTAAAAAGTTTTATGGCCCTGGTAATAATATAGTCCAAACTTACGAATATGGAAGTTAAATTTTGTCCGTATCCAGCTATACAATTCACTGCCGTAAATAAAAATAAATTATACGAATCATCAGTAAGTGATGAGATCAGTCTTAGGATATTGATAAACAGCACATTTTCCTGACTAGGAAGCGGATCTGCTGGAAAGTTCAATTCAGAACTTAGGAACCCGCATCGGATTCCCGGTTTCTCGATGCTTTGCCACCAAAGGCAACATTTCTTGCGAGAAACCGGGTTGATGAATTTAAGTCCTGACGGAAACAACAAAGGGAAGATTTAGGAGTCCGGCAACTCAAGCACTACCAGTCCCGTCAATGCCGAATAGCACTTCTAGAACGAGAGATTGCGCGGCCGACATTTGCCCATAACAAAATACATAAGGAATACTCGGAGGCAAGTGTGGCAAAAATTGCTCTAAAACGTAGGGACTGCCGTAAATTAACACAGCTTGCAGTTCTCCAGTTTTTAATAATTTCTTAAACCAATCTTGAGCTGCTTCGGTCAAACCAGCACTGCCTCGGAAGCAATTGCCGCGAATGAAAATTTGCAGCAGTGTCGGATAAAAATGCTCTGCACCTGTATTATCAGCGATCGCCCCTGTGCGATCGTCAATCAGTTGCAATTCGTAACCAAACTGTTCGGGAAGGGCGATCGCCGGAGTGTGGTTGCCCAAAAACTCGCACCCCAAAACATCATCTACAACAATCAAATTCCGCAAAAGCTGGTTTTCTGGGGGTTTTGCAACCTGCAAAGGTAGATTGCCACCAAATTTCAAAGAATCTCGCAAAATATCGGCAGCAGTTGCCCTTGCCTGTGGGTTTGCCAGCAAACTTAAGTCGATCGACTCCAGGGATTCTAGATTCTTGCTCCCCCCCTTGCTAAGGGGGGGTTGGGGGGGGTCAGAAATCAACATACCCACCTTTATTTTCGCTTTCCAAATGCGCTTGACAGATTCCTTAATTTGTGATAGTGAAATCCGCCCTTGAGTGACAGCTTCGCAGACCGCGAGAATCGCCGCTTCCGGGTCAAGCGGCATCAGCAAAACATCAGCACCAGCCTCAGCAGCCAAAACAGCAGCTTCATTAGCGCCGTACTTATTGGCGATCGCACCCATCACCAAAGCATCCGTCACAATTAAACCTTCAAATCCCAACTCTTCTCGCAGCTTCCCGATCAAAATCTTGCGAGAAAGAGTAGCAGGAAACTCCGCATCCCAAGCCGGAATCAGCAAGTGAGCACTCATCACAGCATCGACCCCAGCAGCCATCGCCTCGACAAAAGGAGGCAATTCAACCTGGGCCAATCTCGCTGGGGAATGTGGCAAAACCGGCAATTCCAAGTGAGAATCAACCGCCGTGTCGCCGTGACCGGGAAAATGCTTAGCTGTAGTCAAAACCGGGTGTTCACCTGCACCTCGAATAAAAGCAGCGGCTAATTTTCCGACAATTTCCGGTGTTTCTCCAAAAGCGCGGACGTTAATCACAGGATTGTCGGGATTGTTGTTAACATCCACCACTGGTGCGAGAATCCAATTTAGACCGAGCGCCCTAGCTTCGATCGCAGTGACAGCGCCCATTTGTTCAGCATATCGATCGGCTTTACCTGCATCGTGCCGCGCAATTTCAGCAATTGCCATCGGCGGCCCGAACCAAGTCGCCCCCGCGAACCGCTGGCCGACACCTTCTTCAATATCAGCAGCCAGCAGTAGCGGAAACTTAGCCCAAGACTGCAATTGGTGCGATCGAACTGCCAACTCCGCAGCACTTCCCCCGACCAAAATCACCCCGCCGACGCCCAACTTTTCCAGATAATAGCGGAGTTTGCTAGCAGTTGGTTCCCATTCGGGATAGCGAATTTGGTGGTCGAACAAGCAGCCAGAAGCGCGCACCACGAACATCTGGGCCACCAGTTCGGGTAAGGAAAGATTGTCAATCATGGGAAATTAGGAATTGTTTGTTGACTGTTGACTGTTGACTGTTGACTGTTGACTGTTGACTTTGGGTTGTTGACTACCTTCAGACCTAATCCTCGTCTGCTTCTAAATCATCATCATTTTCATTGCCATCGGCCAATTCTTCGTCATCAAACATACCCGGTTTGCGATCGGCAGAAAGCTGATTCAGCAGTATCAACATTTTATCGCCCCGTTCCAAAGAACGGTCTTCCAGAAAAATCACCTCCGGCGTCCGGCGCAGTTGCAATCGTTGGCCCAACTGGTTGCGGACGTAGCTAGTAGCAGATTTCAACCCTTCCATAGTTTCAGCCTTCGCCTCATCAGTACCGTAGATGCTGACAAAAATTTTTGTATGCTGAAGGTCTCCAGAAACAATTACGTCGGTAACGCTAACCATACCGGCACCTACCCGGTCGTCCTTGATTCCATTCAGCAACATCAGGCTGACTTCCCGTTTAATCATTGAAGCTACACGCTCAATGCGACGACTTGTAGCCATAACACCTACTCCTCTACTTTCCTAATCAGCCATTTTCATCCCGATTGACAATTGTAGCGCGATCGGTCAGGGGTGTTACGGGCGATCGTCCGAGTTAGGGGTGAGAGACAGCTTAGAGGAAAAAAATGTTTAATTGCCATAGGCGAATATATAGCTAATATAGAGATGTAGAGTGAGAGACAGCTTAGAGGAAAAAAATGTTTGATTGGATTGTCAAAACCGTAGCCGATGCTTCAGGGGTAACTAACCAGCTAAGGATAGCGGAATGGGCCAGATTGAACAGGACTAACCCTTTCGATATGGGAGCCAAAAACTACCAACGATGTATTCATGACTTAGGGTTAGGGGGAAAATATCATGAACTTGAATATAACGAAGATGGAAGCCTAAAATATCAATAATTTAGCCGTAATTCCCTTGATAATGATCCATGATTTCCCATTTTATTATCCATCCCTAATCAATCAATCAATTAAACAGAAACATTTCTTGTTGAAATTCCTTTATCGCTGTGTTTTTTTAGGAAATAAAATCATGGAAAAAGAATTTACCATCGGTCAAAAAGTCAGAGTTGTGGCGATGCCGCCTTACGTCAAAACTGCCGAACCGATGCCGATGCTGCGGCCTGCGAATTTAATTGCGATCGGCGCTGAAGGCATTGTGATCGATCGCCGTCCCGGCAATTATTGGGGAATTCGCTTTGAAAAAGGTGCTTTTCTGTTAGACAGTCAGTACATTGAAGCAGCGGAAACAATTGTAGAAGGTAATGGGTAATGGAAAAAGGGGGAATGGGGAATTGAGATCACCACTTAACATCTCCCTTTTCCTTGTTCCCTCAACATCTCTCCCTTAAATTGGTTAAATCCTATGGCTTGATCGTTGCCCCACATCCTTCTTCAACAAGCCAGCTTAGCCTCAAAAGCCAAAGAATTAACAGGAAACTCCCCCAAAAATTCCTCTAAAATAGGAGATGTGAAGTTACAAGGTTGAGGCTTTCCCAAATGATAACCTTGAGCGTAATCTACCCCAAGTTCATTGAGTTTATCCATAATCGTTTGATTTTCAACATACTCGGCAATAGTTTTAATTCCCATGACGTGAGCGATTTTGGTAATAGCTTCCACCATAGCGACATCAATAGGATTGTCTACAATATGCTTAATAAAATTGCCGTCTATTTTGAGATAATCAACCGGCAAGTTTTTTAGGTAAGCAAAGGAAGACATCCCGCTGCCGAAGTCGTCCAAGGCAAACTGGCAGCCTAGTTCTTTGAGTTGCCAAATCAAGCTGGCTGCCTTGCTGAGATTACCGATCGCCACGGTTTCGGTAATTTCAAAACAAATTATTTGCGGCGGTATTTGATGGATGGAAAACTGTTCCTGAATAAACTCGATAAACTTTTCTTCGTTGAGGCTGTCCCCAGAAAGGTTGATTGAATAAAGGTTGGGATATTGGCCAAATGAGGATTGCAGATTAGACAAAAGAGAGCAAGCAGGGAAGGTGACTATTTTATCGCTGTCTACCCCAGGGTTTTGGACTAATAAATTGGCCGTGAAAATTTTAGATAAATGGCTAAATAAAGTGCTAATTACCCAGCGGTCGATCGCGTGCATCAAGTTGTAGCGTTCGGCTGCCGGAATAAACGCCATCGGCGACACCAACTCACCAGTTTCCAACTGGAGGCGCAGGAGGATTTCGCAGTGGGTTCCGGTGGTTGGAGAGTTGAGCAAAGGTACGATCGGCTGAGAGTACAAGCAAAAGCGATTCTCTTCTAAAGCTTGATGAATTTGCACCACCCACTCGGTTTCGCCATGCTGTTTGATTAATTCTTGATCGCCGGCTTGATAAACCTGTACCCGGTTGCGACCTTTATTTTTAGCAGCGTAGCAAGCCATATCGACCGCGCTCAAAATCGCAGATGTCGAGGCTGTTTTGGGATTGATTGCTACCAAACCGATACTGACGCCGATCGCAAAAGTTTTATCCTGCCACGCAAAGCGGAATCGTTGAATGCTTCGCAGCAGCGATTCTGCAACATTCAATCCTCGTTCGACGGGACAATGGTACAGGAGTACGGCAAATTCATCGCCACCCAAACGCGCCAAAATATCGGTTTTGCGGATATTGCTTTTAAATAGCTGGCTGACTTGGCGCAGCAGTTCGTCCCCTGCCGCATGACCGCAGGTATCGTTAACTATTTTGAAGCGATCGAGATCCAGGTAAAGCATCACGTGTTCTTGCCCGTAACCTTGAGCGCCGTGTAGGGCGTGCTCTAGCTGGTACTCAAATTCCCGGCGGTTGACTAATTGCGTCAGGGGGTCATGAGTTGCCTGCCAGGTGAGTTGCCGCGCTTGAGTTCGCACTTGTGTGACATCTCGGAACACAACGACGGCGCCGACAATTTCGCCGCTGCTAGCGTGGATGGGGGCGACGCAGTGGTCGATCGCAAATTCGCTGTTGTTGTGGGCAATCAGCAAATTGTTGCGCCCTTGGTCAACAATCCGACCTTCGGACAAAGCGATTTCGGCGATATTTTCGATCGGCAGCCTGGTAGTTTCGTCAACTATTCTCAGCACCCTGGCGAGGGGCAAACCTTTAGCTTCCAATGTAGACCAACCCGTGAGTGTTTCGGCAACTGGATTCAGGGTGGAAATGCAGCCGTCGGCGTCAGTAGTAATGACGGCATCGCCGATCGATTGTAGTGTTACCTGAGCGAGTTCTTTTTCTTCAAAAAATGCTTGTTCCATGCGCTTGCGATCGGTAATATCTCGCTGCACAGACACCCAGTTGGTAACGTTCCCGGAGGTATCGGCAATGGGTACACTGTTGAGTTCCACCCAATAAGTTGAACCGTCTTTGCGGTAGTTAATCAATTCCAGGCGTAGGGGTTCTCGGCGAGAGAAAGCACGGCGAATTTTAGCGACTTGGGTGGGGTCGCTTTCTGGGCCGCGCAAGCAACTGGGGGTTTGTCCAATGATTTCTTCGGGTAGGTAGCCCGTCATTTGGGTAAAAGCTTCGTTGGCATAGATGATGGTGGGGTCGGAGATATCGCTGTCTCCGGCATCCATAATCACGATTGCGTCGTTAGCGTTCACTACAGCAGATTCTAAAAGGTGGAGTCTGGCCTCGGCCCTAACGCGGATAGCAATTTCGCTTTCTAGTCTGGCGTTAGTCAAGCTGAGGGAGGCGATCGCTTGTTGCAATTCCCTAGTTCTTTCTGTCACTGAATCGTGCAGAACATCGATCGCCCCGGACATTTCCATCGGGTCAAGTACGCGCAGTATGTTGGTTTGAGTAACTATTCCCAGAAGTTCTCCCTGTTCCCCCGTTACTACCAACCTACGGACTAAACGCTGGTGCATTTCCTGATGAGCTACCCACAGCGAGTCTTCTTGCTTGAGGCTAAATAAGGGGGTACTCATCACAGTTTGGGCGATCGTTTGGGACAAATCTATATCTAAAGCTTGAAATTCGACAATATCCCGTTCTGTGACTATACCTACTGGAATTGGGAACGGTAAATCCCTCGATAATTCTGTTGATTCCGTAATTACTACGCAGCTAACGCGGTGCTGCGCCATCAACTCGGCTAAACTCCTAACTGACGCGGAGCGAGGCGCTTGAATGACTTGTGCGGTCATTACTTCTTTCACGCGCCGCATTTTTAAGATATTTGCCGGTTTGAGCATGGCTTGGCGAATGCTTTCCGGCGTAATTACTCCTAATAGTTGACCTTCACTATCCAATATTGGCAAATGCTTAATTCTTCGTTGCCCCAGCAGAATTAGGGCGCTGAAAATGTCTTGAGTCTCGGATTTTGTCAGAGTTGCTGTCGGCTGCCTCATCACTTGTGCGATGGTGACACCTTTTAAGTTTTTGCCCGAGGCAATCAAATCGACAAGATCCCTTTCTGTGAAGATTCCTTGCAATTGAGAATGTGGATCAGAGTGCGAGGATAATTTTAAGAGTGATTTTTCCACGACAAAGACGCAGACACCTGTCGCGTCTCTGAATGCACTCTTAGTGGGGAGATTTGCGATTTCTGTTAGTTGCTGATAGATATCGGTTGGTGGAATGTCTGCGTTTAGAGAGCAACTTGGGCGTCGTTGGCCCATCAGGGTAATTACTTCTGCTAGTGGGGTATCGGGCGCCACTGTCAAGGGGTAGCGGTCTATTACTTGAGCTAAGGTTGGCAGATACTTGGATGAATCGTTTTTGAGCATATCTAATTGAGTTTTGCGATCGCGTGGACTCTGCGACATTCCAAAAAAGTGCTGATTTCCAAGCACTAGGTGGATTTTTACGGCGCTGCTGAGACCTAATTAAAATTTATTGTTAAAAATGCAGCCGAGATTGGACTGGGGATCAAGCCAGTGACTGCTTTTCTTCTACCTATAAAGTTAGAAGCTTATCTTTATTTTAAGTTAAATTTTCTATCCCGTGACACATTTATTAAAAATAATGTATTTGTTGTGAACTTTTTGCGATAAGATTATCGGCTAAAATCATCCATAGCATTGCGAATCATCTCCCTCTTCAGAAAGACGCATCTGTTTGCTGTATTAGCTAACCTAGAAAAGGTTACTACAAAAAGGCACTGTATTAAGTTCGGCAGTGTTAAGTTTTGCGAAATAAAGTTTTGCAAGCTGGTCGAGACCATGTATGCGTTGTTGAGGGCAATCGATATCACAGCCAATGTGTGAATTAGATCGTAACTTGCGAAAACAACCGTGGTAAGATTGTAGATATCAAGACAAGAACTTGAATACAGAGTCTGGTGAGGAAAAGAGATTATGAAACGCAATCTATTAGCCGCTAGTTTTTTAATTACTCCCCTACTGTTGGCAGGCCCGGCTCGCGCTGAAAATCCCGTTCACGTAGAACAGTTATTGTCAACTGGGCAATGTTTTAAGTGCGACTTGTCGGGAGCAGATTTAACGGGAGCTCATTTAATTGGTGCTGATTTGAGAGAAGCAAATTTACGAGGAGCAAACCTATCTCAGGCTAACCTCGAAGGTGCTGACTTGACGGGTGCTAACTTGACGGGTGCTAACTTAACCGCAGTTTTCCTGACTAATGCCAGTTTAAATGACGCAGACCTCGATCGGGCAGATCTGACCGCAGCAATCATTAACACCGCTGACGTATCCGGCGCCTCAATGGAAGATATGACCATCACAGATGCGAAAATCTACAATACCCAAATCGGCGTCGGCGGCAGCTACGACCAGTAAACTCATTAAAAGAATGGAAAACACCAATTTTGAGGTTAAAAACCCGGTTTCTCCCCAGAAACCGGGTTTTTAGTCTTTTTGTAGGCTGCCCCGGAGCCTCACATTTTATGTCGTATTTCAAGCGAACAATCTGACCACGAATTTCAAAGGTGGTACCCACCACGTGATTTATCCGTGGAATCAATCCAAAATCGAAAATCGAAAATCCTCAAGCCCCCCGCATTTATCTCGCGCAAGTCAATCTAAAATCTAAAATCTAAAATCTAAAATCGATTGACGCACCCTACCATTACCACTAAAAACCCAAATCAACCGCTATTCGGTGCGCGCAAGCAAACCCAGAAAACGCCACCGCATTTAAACCCTGTCCGGGAAACGTACTGTCGCCCACACAATACAAACCAGGCATAGAAGTTCGATTAAACGGCATTCCCAGCAAACCCATTAGCTTCTGTCGCGGAATCGGCCCGTAAGTTCCATCTTCGCGCCCCAAAAAGCGGCGGTGAGAACGCGCTGTCCCAACTTCCATATAATCCAAACCGGCGTCTAAACCGGGAAAAATCTTTTCTAATCTTTCAATAATTCTCCCTGCCGCCTCTTCTTTTTTATCCTCATATTCCTGCTGCGAAAGTCCTTCCCACTCTTCCATCCAACTCGAAGTAAAAGCGTGAACGATGTGATATCCTGCAGGAGCTAAATCCGGGTCGAGTACCGTCGGAATTGACACTAAAACTGTTCCCTCCGGCGCTTCCATTTTCTCCCACTCTTCTAACAAAATGTGGTGGCAGGCGCTACCAGCAGGGATTACGCTTGCTTCCACTCCCAAATGCAAACTCAAGAAACTGGGGGCTTTTTGATAGCGCTGCTGCCATTTCTTCTCGCTAGCGGGCATCTCTTCTGCCGAGAGCAATTTCTCAAAAGTATCCCACCGCGTGGCGTTAGAAACTATGCGCTTTGCCCGGTAAACTTCGCCGGTTGCTAGCTCGACTCCGACAGCGCGGCCGTTTTCTGTGATAATTTTTTTAGCCTTAGCTTTGTATTGAATTTTCCCGCCGCATTTTTCTAATCCTTCTACTAACTTTTGGGCGATTTGACCGACTCCGCCTTTAGGATAATTTATGCCACCATAATGTCTGTCGGAAAATACCATTCCGGCATTAATCATCGGGGTCAAGTCGGCAGGTACTACAGACCAGTAGTAGCATTCCATGTCGATAAATTTCAGCAAAGTAGGGTCTTTTATGTAGCGCCGCGCAATGTCGCCAGTATTTTGAGGCAGATATTTTACTAATCCTAAACAGGCTAAAGGATTCTGAAAAAAGACTCGGACGAGATATCCGGGTTCTTCTAGGGATAGCAATTCCATGCCGTTGAGGCAGTTGAAGACGCTCCAGCATTCGCCGTAAAATTTGTGGATTCCTTCGCGTTCGTGAGGGAACCTGTCAGTTAATTCTTGCAAGTATTTCTCATAAGCCTGGGGAACTTCAAGTTCCAAGCCGCTGGGTAAGTGATAGTGAAGCTGTACGGGGTCTGGAATGGTTTCTAAGGTGACGTTGACTGCTTTCAGGGCGCGGGTGAGGAGGTTGGTGGTGCCGCGCTGTCCGAAGCCAAAAATCATGGAGGCGCCGACATCGAATCTGTAGCCTTCTCGATCGAAATATCCAGCGCTACCCCCCGGAATTGTATAGCTTTCGAGCACTAAAACTTTGGCTTTCTTAGCGGCTAGCTGGGTGGCTGTCACCAGTCCACCAATGCCGGAACCGATGACAATTACATCAAACTCTTGCTCTGTTGGGCGGGAGTTGGGAGAAAATAACTGGGATTGGGTAGGAGCTGACATTCGGTTAAAAATCTTAATATTTCTATGATTTTACAGTCGATCGCTCCAGAAGCAAGAAGTTCGGCAACGGATTATGTAGCGGCTGTAACGGATGTCAAGAAGACCGAAGTTCGGCAATGCCCGATACCCTGTTTGGCCGATGCCCTGTTTGGCCGATGCCCCAGCTTCCAAAAAAAAATGCGGGAACAGTCTACCATTGCCGACTGCCCCCGTCTGCCGATCCTTTGAGAGGAGAACACTAAAAATCACTATAGCCTTGTTGCTAATTAATGTCAATACTATTAGAAAAATATTTCAATAAGCGGATGGAGGTTGATCGGCGAATGGGTTCTAAGGGAAGGCTTGTGCTTGTCGCAATACTCCGGCAGTCGGGCACTCGGGCAGAGGTTTGAACCCGTGACGGCAATCTTGAAAATGGTGCAAGAAGTCGATTCTCACTCTCTGGCTTGTATGCGCCCTCAAGGATGTGATAAGTTGCACAGAGCGATCGCTGGCTTGATCGTTGGCGAAGCCCTCGAAGAAGATCGATCGCACCGCATAAAATCCCTCAAACCTAGCAATCTCCCCAATTTCCTAATGTCCCTGCAACTGCGCGTTTACGTTCCTCCGCATCCATTAATTAAACACTGGCTGGCTGTTGCCCGCGACGCCGCCACCCCCTCCGTACTTTTTCGTTCTGCGATGACAGAATTGGGACGGTGGCTGGCTTACGAGGCGATTCGAGAATGGCTGCCGACAGTGGAAACCACAGTGCAGACTCCTTTGGGCGAATGTCCGGCGACTTTTATCAACCCAGAAGCTCCGTTAGTTGTGGTACCGATTTTGCGGGCGGGTTTGTCACTGCTCGAGGGAATTCAGACGGTTGTGCCGCTGGCTTCGGTTTACCACCTCGGCATGGCAAGAAATGAGGAGACGCTGGAACCGACTTGTTATTTGAACAAATTGCCGGCCCAGTTTAACCCGGAAACGCGGGTGATAATTAGCGAGCCGATGCTGGCGACTGGCGGGACGATTATAGCGACTATGCAGGAATTGACTGCACGGGGAATTGACCCGAGCTTGATTCGGATTATCTCTGTGGTGGCTGCTCCTCCGGCTTTGAAGAGGCTGAGTGCAGAGTACCCCAGTTTGATGATTTACACGGCAACGATCGACGAAATAGTCAACGAACAGGGCTTTATTGTACCTGGTTTGGGAGATGCGGGCGATCGAACTTACGGCACATGAACCAGTCAGTCAATCAATTTTAGATTTTAGATTTTAGATTGACTCGACAGATTAATCTGGGGGATTGTATCCCTTTTTGGGCGCGGTGAGGTGTTTCAGGAATGAGTTGCTGAAATCTCCGGGGAAAAAGATGACCGAAAGCATCTAGGATACAAGCCCCCGGATTCATCCCTGGAGGAATAAAAAACCTGTATCCGATAAAACTTGCCCCCCGAATTTATCCGTGGGGTTAATGCTTCAATTCTTTAATCTAAAATCTAAAATCTAAAATCTAAAATCGATTGACCCTGGTTTGCTAAAACCAGCCACAGAGAGAGTTAGAATCAAAAGTACAAGTCAAAAATAAATAGCGTTTAGCACTCATTGCCCGTGAAACTTGATTCTGTTCCGCCAAGCTTGTCTGCTTCTGACTCAGTAAACCTCAATTATGATTTGCCACAACAGGTACAACTACAAATAAAAGAGGTTACTGAGATTTGTGCTGCTTTAACCCCGGAGCCCGCTGAACTCTCAGTGACTGTAAATCCCGATATTTGTCAAGAACAAAAGAAACTGAAGCCCAAGCACTGGGCAATTTTTGCTTCGACTTTTGCAACTATTTTTTTAGCTGAAATTGGAGACAAAACTCAGCTCGCGATTTTGCTGATGACGGCTGAATCTCGAAATCCTTGGATCGTTTTTGCAGGTGCGGGTTCGGCTTTGATAGCAACCAGTTTGCTGGGGGTGTTGCTGGGAAGGTGGCTGGCTAGTCGGATTGCTCCGAGAACTTTGGAGAGAGCAGCCGGAGTGATTTTACTGGCGATTTCGGCGGTTCTGCTGTGGGAAGTGCTGGGTTAACTGTCTGCCTTGTCGGTAAGTCCTAGATTTCTACAATACCTAACTAAAAACTAAAAAAACATGGACTGGCAACTTTTGGGCATCAGTTTTATTACAGTGTTTTTGTCAGAATTGGGAGACAAAAGTCAATTAGCTGCGATCGCCCTGGGCAGTAGTTGTAACTCGCCGCGGGCTGTATTTTTCGGTACGGCGTCGGCGCTGCTGCTGGCGAGTTTAATCGGCGTGGCCATTGGCTTTAGCACGGCAGAGGTGTTGCCGGAGCGACTGGTAAAGGGACTCGCGGCGATCGGATTTGCGGTAATGGGCTTGCGCTTGCTGTGGCCAAAAGCAGATTTACCGGAAGCATCCGAGTAGGGCAGTCGATTTTAGATTTTAGATTTTAGATTTTAGATTTACTCTACAGATGAATCTGGGAGGGTGAACAAGAGTCTAAAATTTTGCTTTCTCCACGGGAGGAGTTCGCAAGTATCCGTTTTTGCGCTGGTTCAGGAAACTTGACCGTATAGTTGTATCAAATCAGTTAGCATCGGAGATTATTTATATCTCTCTGATCTTCATCTGCGTGAATCAGCGTCAATCCATTGTCATCTGCGGCCCAAGAAATTCTCTTTTTTGAACCGCAGATTAGGGCAGATCAACACAGATTAACGCCGATGAATATCAAATCCGGTGTTTACGATCGCTAAAATTTTAAAAATTAGCGGGGGGCGTGAATTCACGCCCCCCGCTGGAGGTTGAGTCTTTTTTCTCCACTCAACCTCTGAGTATTATGTCGATTAAACTTGGTTTTGGTAGCACCAGCCCAGCAGCGTACCGGCGACAGCCAACTTCAGCGCTTCCAAGGCAAAATAGCCTTGGTGCAGTAGATTCATCCCAGCCGGGACTTCTGCTGCGGAATCGAACAGATTTAGCTGCATTCCCAAGGCGCTCATTTGGGGTGTCAGGGCGTAGGTGTCAATCAGGGCGATCGTCAGAAGTACCAATGATAATAAGATTGCTGTGCGGCTGCGCTTGCCGAAGTCACCAACTAAATTGCTCAAAACCATCAAACCCGTTGCCACCAGGCCCGCACAGATTAACTCAACGCGGTTGAATCCCCAGAACATTAAATTCCCGGCAGTTGCAAACTCGGCAGATGTCGTCATGCCAGATACGTAGAGACTGGGCATAATTACTAGATCCAAAATCAGGCTAACGCTGAGCCAGAAAATTAGAGCAACCATGACAATTGCTTGCCAGCGCGGTTTGATTGATTCCACTCTTGATGTTGTAATAGCTGTCATATAATTAGACCCTCTAAAATTTTCTTCTGCCTTTTCTAGAGTTTAACTAACTTTTTTATCAAATCGTGTTAAGTATTTTTAAATTAATGGTAACTTTTCTGTAACAGACGCTGAAGAATTGTTAAGCTCACTTATGTTTGTCCTCACCTCGGTTAATTAATACTAATTCCGAAAAAGTACGGAATAAATTAATAATTACTCATAGGACTTATGCACTGCGACCAAAGACATCTGGTTTTGATCCTGATTAAACACCGTAACGTATTTTTTATAAAAAACCAGGTTTCAGCGTCCAGAAATAACTCCTAATTTAAGTGTATATGCCTAAATTTCAATTATCCTCTTGGTTGCCCCGTCTCCCCCCTCAAGTCTGGATTCTTGCCGCCGGCAGATTCCTCTCCCAAAGCGGCACCGGTTTTACTTTATTTTACGCGCCGATATTTTTTGTCGATCGCGTCGGTTTATCTGCTACTGCTGTTGGGATTGGTTTGGGTAGCGGTTCAGTTTCAGGAATATTCGGCAGAATTTTGGGCGGTTCTTTTTGCGATTCCAAATTTTGGGGAAGGCGCCGAACTTTACTGCTGGCGACAATTATTTCGGCTGCCGCTTCTTTTGTACTGGCGGCGACTAATGATTTCGCTGGCTTAATTGCGGGCAATTTACTGATGGGTTTTGGTGTGGGTTTGTATTGGCCTCCAACGGAGACGATGGTGGCGGATTTAACTGAGGGCGAACAGCGGCAGGAAGCTTTTGCTTTGACACGACTGGCGGATAATTTGGGTTTGCAAGTTGGGATTATTTTGGGCGGTTTGTTGATTGAGGTAACGGGTAATTATCGATCGCTCTTTATCATCGATGGTATCTCGTTTTTAGTGCTGTTTGCAGTGGTGGCGATCGCGATCGGCGAAACCTACAAACCAGCTAATTCAGCCGATATAGGCAAAAAAAGTCTAAAAAATGGCTGGATAGTGGCGCTGAGCGATCGCAGTCTTTTAGTTTATGCTTTAGTAAATACCCTGTTCACATTATATATTTCCCAAATCCAAACCACAATGCCGCTGTACTTTAGCAAGTTTGTCGCGGTGGGGACATCGGGAAAAGGCTTTTCAACAGGTACAATTACCGTTTTGTTTGCTTTTAGCACGTTTTTAACTGTGGCTTTGCAATTGCCGATTGTTAAAGCTTTGAGGCGGTTTTCCCATCCGAAAGCTTTGATGATTTCTGCGCTGCTATGGGGAATGGGATTTATCGCGATCGGCTTGACGGGAATGGCTGCCACTGGCAATCTATTTTTAGCTGTTTTAGGCTTGAGCTTTTTGTCTGTGGCGACTGTTGCTTATACGCCTTTTGCTTCGGCTTTAGTGGTGGATTTAGCGCCGGAGTCTTTGCGGGGCGTGTATTTGGCCGTTAGTTCTCAGTGTTGGGCGATCGGCTATTTAATCGGGCCGCCGCTGGGCGGTTTGGCTTTGGATAGGGGTAAATGGGCGGCGGATAATTTTTGGTTGGGTTTGGCTTTTAGTGTGATTGCGGCTGTGGTTATTTTGCAAAAGCTCGATCGAATGTTGAAAAGTAGAATCTAATATTCAGTTGTTCGTTTAGGACTAAGACAAAAAAACCCGGTTTCTGCGTCAATATCTCTCGGTTCGATACCACGATTTTTCGGAGAAACCGGGTTTGTGAGCCCACGTGCGTCCAAGATTGTTGTTAGCATTAACAGTCAACAGTCAACAGTTAACCGTCAACTAACTAATTTATTTTCGTCGATCGCCCAATTTGCGGTAAACTTCTCTTAAATCAACTTGATGGTGAGCCAAAGCAACCAAAGCGTGATAAAATAAATCCGCAACTTCTCCAGCAATCCCCTCTTTGTCGTCATCTTTGCAAGCCATCACAACTTCCGCCGACTCTTCGCCAATTTTCTTGAGAATCTTGTTGTCGCCGCCCTCGAACAATTTGCAAGTATAAGAACTTTCGTTAGGATTGTCGCGCCGATCGCAAATTACCGCAAATAATTGAGATAACATATCCCCTGGCGGCGGTGAAATTTCCCCATCAACTTGGTGAAAACAACTTCTTTCTCCCGTGTGACAAGCAATATCTCCGACTTGTTCGACAGTGATTAGCAAAGCATCGCTATCGCAGTCGTAACGCAGCCCTTTGACATTTTGAACGTGTCCCGAAGTCGCCCCTTTGTTCCAAAATTCGGCGCGCGATCGACTCCAGAACCAAGTTTGCCCGGTAGAGAGCGTTTTTTGCAAGGACTCCCGATTCATCCAGGCCATCATTAACACCGTACCGTCCAAATAATCTTGGACGATCGCAGGCACTAAACCGCGATCGTCGTAACGGATCTTTTCAATTGGGATCGATCGGCTCAAATTCGATAAATCAGTAGTAGACATAATTTTATTTCAACTTGGTAATATAGATTAACGCTTTCCTGTCGGAGATTGTTTTTTTTATTAACCGCAGAGAACGCAGAGGACGCAGAGGAAGAGAGAAGATTGAGCAAGTGATGGCTAAATTGTCAAGAACTATTTTACAAAAAATTACATTTTAGGGCGATTCCCTACGGGATAGCTTCGCTTCACGGTGCTAGTGCGACAAAGCCTAAAAAACCTAAGCTAGTATTGCTACTCATTGGTTTGTACCCTAAAATCTACTAGAATAGTTTCCTTGAATCGACCTAACCTTTATGTTGAACTGGCTATAAAATTATTCTACCAACAACAGACGTTCACTAAGGAGAAAACATTGGTTTCCACAACCTTGAAAACGACCAAATCAGAAGAAATTTTCGCCGCAGCCCAGAAGTTGATGCCAGGTGGCGTCAGTTCCCCCGTCCGCGCCTTCAAATCCGTAGGCGGACAGCCCATCGTCTTTGACAGGGTAAAAGGAGCCTACATTTGGGATGTGGACGAAAACCAATACATTGACTATGTAGGCACTTGGGGCCCAGCCATCTGCGGCCACGCCCACCCGGAAGTCATCAAAGCCTTGCACGAATCTTTAGAAAAAGGTACGAGTTTCGGCGCACCATCGCTGTTGGAAAACGTACTCGCCGAAATGGTCATCGATGCCGTTCCCAGCATTGAAATGGTGCGATTTGTCAACTCCGGCACCGAAGCCTGTATGGCCGTTTTGCGGCTGATGCGAGCTTTCACCGGACGCGATAAACTGATTAAATTTGAAGGCTGCTATCACGGGCACGCCGATATGTTCTTGGTAAAAGCCGGTTCCGGCGTCGCAACTCTGGGTCTTCCCGACTCTCCGGGCGTCCCGAAATCCACTACTGCCAATACCCTCAACGCTCCCTACAATGACTTAGAAGCAGTCAAAGCTTTATTTGCCGAAAATCCCGGCGAGATAGCAGGCGTAATTCTCGAACCAGTGGTGGGGAATGCCGGTTTTATTACCCCGGATGCAGGTTTTCTCGAAGGTTTGCGGGAAATTACTAAAGATAACGGTGCTTTGTTAGTTTTTGATGAAGTAATGACCGGTTTCCGCATCGCCTACGGCGGAGCTCAGGAAAGATTCGGTGTCACCCCGGATTTGACGACTTTGGGTAAAGTTATCGGTGGCGGTTTGCCGGTGGGAGCTTACGGGGGAAGGCGGGATATTATGGGGATGGTGGCTCCTGCTGGGCCGATGTATCAAGCGGGTACGCTTTCTGGAAATCCTTTGGCGATGACTGCTGGGATTAAGACTTTGGAATTGCTGCAAAAACCCGGCACTTACGAACAGTTGGATAAGATTACTAAAAAACTGTCTGACGGATTGCTAAAAATTGCTAAGGAAGCCGGACACGCGGTTTGGGGCGGGCAAATTAGCGGGATGTTTGGCTTGTTTTTTGCGGCTGGCCCGGTTCACAATTACGAGGATGCTAAGAAGTCGGATTTGACGAAGTTCAGTCGCTTTCACCGGGGAATGTTGGAGCACGGAATTTATCTTGCTCCTTCGCAGTTTGAGGCCGGATTTACTTCTTTGGCTCATACTGAGGAAGATATCGATCGAACTTTGGCTGCAGCGCGTGAAGTGATGGCAAGTATTTAACGTGTGTAGTAAGGACTTTTGTCCTTAAAACTCAGGAATAAATAATTAAAGTCCTTGCTGTTTGTTGGCAGTAAGGACTTTAATTTTTAACTGTTTTATCAAATAAAGTCCTGAATCATACAGACTATTCAGGACTACCTTTTAATCAGGCTTACAGGCTTTTTTAGTAAATTTTCACGGGTAATTCATGTTTAAGGGTGTGAGGAAATTCAAAATTAGTAATTATAGGAACTCTCTACTTTGCGGTAGCAATCCCTAACTTAGCTCCCTTAATTCGGCGTAATCGATCCATAACTTCCACAACATTTCCGTGATTGACGCTTTTATCTGCATTCAACACAATTAAGGAGTTCTGATTTGACCCCATCACCTGTCGCACTGTACTCTCAATATGCTCTAAGTTGACTAACTTTTTATCAACCATTAATTTTCCATTAGCATCAATGGTGACGGTAATTTTAGCAGGCGAGTCCTGAACTTGAGAGGTTGATGCTTTCGGTAAATTTACGGGCAAACCCTCGGATTTGGATAAAGACAGAGAGGAAACAATTAAAAACGTTAATATGGCGAAGACCACATCAATCATTGGCACGATGTTAATCTGGGGAATACTATCAGGTTCATGGGGTAGGCGCATAGTTAGATTCTCTTGGTAGTTTTTCGTAGCGGTGACGGTACATTAACTCTAGCTGACCTCCAGCTTCCTGAATAAAAGCAATCTGCTGTAAGTAAAACCCGCGAAACATATTGGCAAATAAGAGTGTAAAGATTGCCACAACTAACCCTATTGCCGTAGAAACGAGGGCTTCGCTAATTCCAGAAGTAACGCCTGCGGAATTGGTGCCCGTTGCATTCCCCAGTTTGAGCGAGGAAAATGTGGTAATTAACCCTAAAACAGTTCCGAGCAACCCAAATAGTGGGGAAAGGCTGATAATGGTGTCAAATATTGTATTGAATCGCTTCAGGATGGGGATTTCTGCCTGAGCGCCACACTCTAAGGCCAAACGAAATTCTTCGATGTTGGGCGAGTCTAATTCTAAAGCTTCTAAAAAAATCCGGGCTAGGGGCAAATCGCCGTTTACTTGTAACTTTTTGATGGCGGAATCGGGGTTTTGACTGTAAAGCTGTAGCACTTCTCGCACGACTCGCCGCTGCCGCCGATTTACCCTAAACCAAAAGGCAAGACGCTCTATGATCAGCGCGACTGCTGCGATTGAGGAGGCAAATAGCGGCCAAGCAACAATGCCTGCGGCGCGAAAAATGTAAATGAAAGCATCCATTGATTTGTATTCTCGTTAGCTCGGTTGAGTGATCGCAAGCTGCCTAATGCTGTAATTAGCCCGATCGAAGGCTGGTAGAGTTTCTACGTCAAGTCGGCACAAGTGATTCAGGTTGCGAATTGTTTCACTCAAGCGCGATCGCAAGCGCGATCACAAGCGCGATCGCACTACCTGTATGTGACTATCTTCGTCTGTACCCAAAATGCTCCTACTGCGATCCCGATCGAGATCGCGACAGATTGTTCTGCCAGTGCTTCTTTGCTAAATATTTGCGTTAGGACTTGACAATAATCTTCAATAATTCAAAAGATTCTCAACTAGGTTTCCACAAACTTGAGGCTTTGTCAAGTCATGAGCCACACATTTAGATAATAATTACCTATTAAAAATACCAATTTAATTGATTTTAATTATTAACTATTTTTTATAAAAAGTTTGAGAATGTGGAAAATTATTGGTAGATCAGGGGCTAGAGTATTGCAGTTAAGGCATTTTTCAGCTTTGCCCTACCAGAATCAGAACATTGACACCGCCCCTAAGAGCCAAGTAGACGCCCCCAAAAGAAATGCTGATTGGTAGCCTCTAGTTGGAATCTCAAAATTAAATAATGAAAATTAATTGCAAGAGTCTTGAACAGGGTGACAGTCTTCTTATAGGATGGGTAGGTTGATCAGTGATAGCAAGCTCAACCAGCAGGTGGTAGCTTGTTTCGGGTTATGTCGGGGAGCCAGCGAGGATGTTGCCATCCATAAAGGAGAGTGAGAAGGCATGAGTTTTTCAAATATTTCGGCGACGCAAAGACAACAACAAGAAGAAGCTCTCAAAAAAGTTCTGGCGATCAGTCTGTTAGCCTCAACCTTACTGCACGGTGTCGCGCTGCCGTTGAGCCTCAAGTTCGCCAAACCTGCTGAATTTGAAGAGGATGCAATTGAAATTGTTGTGCTTGATGAGCCTAAAGTAGAGGAAACCAAGCCAGAGCCGACTATTCCAGAAAAGGAATCTCCCCCGCCTGAGACGTTTAAACCAGAACCGCCACCAGAGCCAACTCCCCCAGAGGAGTCACCCGTAGCCGCAACGCCACCACCGATTCCAGAAGAGCAGCCGGTAGCCGCAACGCCACCGCCGATTCCAGAGGAGCAGCCGGTAGCGGTAACTCCACCACCGATTCCAGAGCAGCCACCCGTAGCCGCAACGCCACCACCAATTCCAGAGGAGCCACCGGTAGCGGTAACGCCACCACCAATTCCAGAGGAGCCACCGGTAGCGGTAACGCCCCCGCCGATTCCAGAGGAGCCACCGGTAGCGGTAACGCCCCCGCCGATTCCAGAGGAGCCTTCCCCCGCACCTCAACAGGATTTCAATTCCCCAGAAACTCCTAAAAGCCCGATCGCCCAGGAACCCGAAACCCCTTCGCCCGATCCTCCAAAAAGCGAACCACCCGTTAGCGACTCCCGCCCCAAGGGTGCTGCGAGTCTCCCAGACTTTACAAAAGATGCTGGAAATCCCAACTCCTCCGACAGCCCTGAAAAAAATAACCCGCTCTCGTCATCTGCTTCGGCGGGTAGCGGGGAGCCTTCCTCACAGCCATTAAATCCTTCTTCCGGGCCATTGGCGCGATCGCCCGCGGCTGGCCCACCAGTCACAGCTACTAGGCCAGGAGGCAGTAGTAAATCTGGAAATGCGATCGGGGATCTCACAAACCCCTCCTCCTCTGATAGCCCCGGAGCAAGTGCGTCCAACTCACCATCCGGTGCCAGCAAAAATGGCGACATACCTTCTGATGAGCCATTTGCGGCTGGTTCGGGGCGATCGCCCCGATCGCCTGCGGCTGGCTCACCAGTCACAGCTACTAGGCCAGGAGGCGGCGGAAATTCGGGAAATGCGATCGGAGATGTAGGAAACCTCCCCTCCTCTGGTAGCCCGGTTGGAAGTGCATCGAACTCATCACCCGGTGGGGGTGGAAATGGCGGCGGGGGTTCGTCACAGCCATTTGGCAGCGGTTCCGGGCCAGTGCCGAAACCGACAAATCCAGGAAGAGGGAGGAGTCCTTCAGGCCCTTCCGGTCGGCTTCCCGACACTTGCATTAGCTGCGGTAGACCTGAATATCCGAGCGCAGCCAGAGAACAAGGGCGGCAAGGCGAAGTGGAAGTCGTGTTTGACATTGACCCCAACGGTAAGCCATTCAACATCAAGATCTCGACTCCTAGCAAATACAACGACTTGAATAAGGCAGCGATTAAAGCAGTAGAAAAATGGAAACTTGCCTCATCAGAGAGTGGCATTCAAGGAGAAAGAGCATCCATTACCTTCCGGCTCACTGACTAGGGATTTTTTTGAGACTCTAGCAATTTGGCTGGGAATTCTATAGCACCGTCCCAGGAATAGCAAAGTTAAAAATTGAATTTTTTGTGAATTATGAATTTGGGAATGTCGTCAGCAATATTAAGTAAACTTCAGCGAGTTGGACTCGCTCTCTTACTTGGTTCCAACTTGGGAATGGCTTTGTTGTTTGCCAACCCTCACAGCGCAATGGCAGGAGTAATTACTTTACCCGATGGCGGATGTTGCGAGGGAGAATTGAGTGAGGGAAAACTCAGCGGGCCCGGCAGTTGTCAATATGCCAACGGCGATCGCTACGAAGGCTCTTTTCTCAACGGCAAACCTCACGGTCAAGGCATCTATACCTTTAAAGAAGAAGGTCGATACCAAGGAGAATTTGGGGATGGGGAATTCAACGGTCAAGGTGTCCGCGAATTTGCTAACGGCAACCGCTACGAAGGCACTTTTAAAAACGGTGAGTTCGACGGTACAGGCACTTTTACATCAACTAACGGCATTCGTTACGAAGGGTCTTTTACGAGTGGTTCTCCCAGCGGTCGAGGGGCTTTTACGTTCAGTAATGGCACTCGATGCGAAGGAGATATTAAAGAAGGAAAAGTTAACGGTAAAGGGGTCTGTCAATATGCTAATAAGAACCGCTACGAAGGAGAGTTGCTGAATAACTTGCCTCACGGACAGGGAATTTATACCTTTGCGGTCGGAGGCCGTTATGAGGGGCAATTTAGTGAAGGGCAATTTCACGGTAAAGGGGTTCGCGAATATCCGAATGGCAACCGCTATGAAGGAGAGTTTGTCAAGGGCAACATTCAAGGTCAGGGGTTGTTTACTTTTAAAGAAGGGGGACGTTATCAAGGGCCGTTTGACAATGGAGAATTTAGTGGTGAAGGTGTCCGTGAGTTCGCCAATGGAAATAGCTATAAAGGCACTTTTGTCAAGGATAAGATGAGCGGGAAAGGAGTTTACGTTTTTAAGAATGGCGATCGCTGCGAAGGCGAATTTAGCGAGGGTCAGTTCAACGGCAAAGGTACTTGCATTTACGCCAATGGCGATCGCTATCAAGGTGAATTCCTCAACGGCCAGAAACACGGGCAAGGTTCTTATCTATATGCAGATGGGACGAAGGTAGAGGGCAATTGGCAACAGGGGCAGCTCCAAAAATAACCTTATAACTCACACCTTGCACCATTCTCAAGAACGGGCAAGATGCCCGTTCCACAAAAGATAAATTTTCTTGTGGAACAGGCAAGATGCCTGTTCATAAAAGCCTAATTAAGAATGGTGCAATATCTCAGTTATAACCTATTTCTTCCTACTTGTTTACCCCCCTCCTCATCAATGACATTAATGCGCTTTATAGCCGACACACCGACGTTTTATAGTTTTTTAAATTTGGTGAGCGTAGGGGAGGGCTTTTAATTTAACATCCGATTTACACATGGTGTTTTTTCGGATTTTCGGTATTGCTCCAAAAGGTATTATTTTTTTAAACCGCAGATGGACGCAGATAGACGTAGATAGGTTACGTTTTTGGGCAACGGATTTGGTATAAATTTCTCCCTTGTTCTCCATAAAAGGGATTTAAATCCTCGGCGTTTTGTTCCTGCAGCTTGTTGAAAATGCTGTTATGTCTCAGTTTAACCCTAGCCAATTAATTTCCAGTGTTTCTACAACTAAAAAAACAAGGCCGGCGGATTGTCTCGTTATTAATGAGTTTTATTTTAGTTTTGCTTCTAAATAATGGGGTTCAATCCTCGCCTCAAACTGGCACTCAAATTCTTTGGGATACCTATGGAATTCCACATATTTACGGAGAAAATAGTAAAAGCCTTTTCTACGCTTTCGGGTGGGCGCAGATGCAAAGTCACGGTAATCTGATTTTGCGTCTTTACGGGCAAGCTCGCGGGCAAGCTGCGGAATTTTGGGGCGAAGATTATCTCGAATCCGATCGCTGGGTGCAAACTATGGGAATTCCTAATCGCGCAAATGCGTGGTATGAATCACAAAATCCCATTTTTCGCAACTATCTCGATGCTTTTGTTGGTGGAATGAATGCCTATGCAAAAGAACACCCAGAGGCGCTCACCGAAGAATTAAAAGTAGCATTGCCCCTCAAACCCGTAGATGTATTGGCACACGCGCAACGCGTCATCAATTTTACTTTTATAGTCGAGCCAGATAGCGTTGAAGATATCGCTGAAAAGGATACCCCCAAAGGCTCTAATGGTTGGGCGATCGCTCCTTCCCATTCTGAAAGCGGCAATGCCATGCTATTGGCAAATCCTCACCTTCCTTGGTCGGATTTATATTTATGGTACGAAGCGCAACTGATTGGCCCAGAAATTAACGCTTACGGAGCGACTCTCGTCGGATTTCCTGTATTAACGATCGCCTTTAATGACAATTTGGGATGGACTCATACTGTCAACACTCACGATGGCTGGGATGCCTACGAATTGCCCCTCGCTAACGATGGCTATCGCTTCGATGGCAAAATCCGAAGTTTTGACAGGGAAGAGAAGGTTTTAAAAGTCAAAGAAAAGAATGGGAATTTGCGATCGGAATCTCTAGTAGTGCGGCGTTCTGTTCACGGGCCGATTCTCACAGAAAAACAGGGCAAAGCGATCGCCCTGCGCGTTGTCGGACTCGATAAACCAGCAGCCCTTCAGCAGTGGTGGGATATGGCACGCTCAAAGAATTTTTCTGAATTTGAAGCCGCTTTAAAGCGCTTGGAAATTCCCATGTTTACCGTCATGTATGCCGATCGTGAGGGGCATATAATGCACTTGTTTAACGGTCAAGTCCCCATACGCAAAAAAGGAGATTTTAAATACTGGTCAGGCACGATCGCAGGCAATACCTCAGAGACTTTGTGGATCAAAAATCATCCCTATGCGGATTTGCCGCGCGTTGTCGATCCGCCCAGCGGTTGGTTGCAAAATACCAACGATCCGCCTTGGACTACGACGTTTCCCAGCGCGATCGCACCCGATAATTATCCCGCCTACATGGCACCGCGCGGCCCGATGGATTTGCGATCGCAGCGATCGGCAAAAATGCTGTTAGAAGATGAAAAAATCTCTTTCGATGAATTGATGCAATACAAACATTCCACTCAGGTAGAACTCGCCGATCGCCTCCTCGATGATTTAATTCCCGTCGCACGGCAAGGCAGTGAAAAAGCGCGCCGCGCTGCCGAAGTTCTTGCCGCTTGGGATCGCAAAGTCGATGCTGACAGTCGCGGTGCGGTGCTGTTTGCCTTTTGGAAACAAGCGATGGATGACGATAAGTTATTCGCTAAACCTTGGAGCGAAGATGCGCCGCTAACGACGCCAGACGGGTTGGCAAATCCTGCGGAGGCGGTGCGGGTACTGGAAGCGACAGCAACCAAAGTTGAGGTAACTTATGGCGCGTTAGATGTCGCATGGGGGGAAGTCTTCCGATTGCCTGGGGAGGCGAATCTGCCCGCAAATGGAGCTGACACTGCTTTGGGTGTATTTCGCTCAGTATGGTTCGCTCCTGGGAAAGACGATCGCTTTCAAGCGGTTGCGGGCGATTCTTTTGTCGCTGCGATTGAGTTCTCCAATCCTGTGAAAGCGATGGCGCTAAACAGTTACGGCAACGCCTCTCAACCTGGTTCGCCCCACGCCGGCGATCAGTCGCCGCTCTTTGCTCGCAAGGAATTGCGCCCTGTATGGCGATCGCGATCGGAAATTGAAGCTCACCTGAGTTTGCGCCAGAAACTATAGCAGAAGGAAGAAGGAAGAAGGAAGAAGGAAGAGGGAAGAAGACTTCTGTGCGCCGTTTCCCCTTGATATCAAATCCGGTAGCATCCGAATTACTCCTCTCTGTATTCTCTCCCTCTGCGTTCTCTGCGCCCTCTGCGGTTAAATCATTCCGATGCAAGCGGAAACGATATTAGCCCTCGCGCAGCAGTCGGCAAGCATACCCACCGACTGCAACAAGCAATAAGCCCAGCGAGGAGATAGCGTATAACAAAGCCATGCCAGCACCGGCACCTGTCCCCAGAATTGGGCCAAAAATAGCTGCTAAAAAACCTCCCGGTTGCATGGCGGGTTCAAAGACGCGATCGGCAAGTGGCCCTGCGATCAATAAACCGATCGCTGACGCCAATTGCATGATGACTGCTCTGGTAGCAAAAACGCGCCCCTGTACCTCTGGTGCGACTTTCGCCAGCCAGATCGCCTCGTTGGAACTGCCGAGGATGGGGAAATTGAAAGACGAACAAAATTGAGCGGGAATCCAGATGGAAAGCGCCTGACCGAAACAAAAGACTATTTTACTCAACCCCGCGCCTGCCATGCCGAGCAGAAAGCCCCGGATTCGGCGTTTGGGGCCGCCCCAAATACTGACGATCGATGCTCCTAGAACGCCGCCTGCGCCGGCGGCTGAAAGGATAGTACCGAGGATTCTGGCATTGTTGCCGGTGCGTGCCAGTATCATCGGTGAGTAGAGGGCGGCGCCGATGTCGTGAGCAAACCAGAATAGCGAAACGGACACCAGCAAGGCAAGCAGGCTGGGACGCTCGACGATGTAGCGGAATCCGAAGCTGAGTTCTTGCAATAGGTGAAAGCGAGTCGGCTGGGGATTGGAGGCGATCGCGGGCTGGGGTATTTTGACAGATACTAGGGTGGCGATCGCTATTGTAAAAGTTGCCAGGTCGATCGTAAAAATCCCGCTCAACCCGATCGCAGAATAGAGAATCCCCGCCAGCGTCGGAGCAATAATACTCGCACCGTAACTTGCCAAAAAACTTAAACTGCTAGCGCGGCTGTAATGCTTTTCTGGCATCATTGTAGCGATGGCTGCTGAGTAAGCTAACTGCTGAATTTGGTCAAAAATTCCGTTAACCACACCCGCTACATATATATGCCATATTTGCAGGTTTTGGCTGATATAAAGTAATAGGATAGCGAGCGTTAAAAAAGCTGAAACCGCATCACCGATCGCCATTAAAACTTTTCGATTACAGCGATCGACAATAATGCCCGCAACAGGAGCGAGCAAGATGCGCGGCAATTGAATAAAAAACATCAACAAAGCCAAAGCCGTCGCTTGACTGGTGGACTCCCAAATCCAAATAGTCAGCGCAAACGCGGACATAGCACTGCCAATCATCGAAGCAGCTTGTCCGAGCCAGAGTTGAATAAATTTTTGCATGGAATAGGCGATTAATAGGATTTAAAATTCTGAGGATAGGGGTTTTTAGGCAGGAGAATGACTGAAAGCATTCAGGATACAAGCCCCCGGATTCATTCCTCCGCCGAATCAGGACGGAGAAATAAAAAACCTGTATCCGATAAAGGAACTCCCGAATTGATCCGTGGGGTCAGTCGATTTTAGATTTTAGATTTTAGATTTTAGATTTACCCCGCAGATAAATCTGGGAGCTTGAACTAGGGTCTAAAATTTTTATCTTTCCACGACAGGAGTAAGTGGCACGGTATCCGTTTTTGGGCAGAGTCAATGATTCAATCTAAAATCTAAAATCTAAAATCGATTGACACCCGCATAAAACCGCAGGCCGCTCTCATTAAAACCAAGGCCATTGCTGGCTAAGTGGAGATAATTCTTCATATTGCTGTCTCGCCTCCTTGCGGTAAAATTTCGCCAAATGCCGCTGCCGCCACATCAATACGCCCGTAATAAACAGTACAATCGCTGCTAATCCTGCGATCGCGTGTGCCAGCCGCAAGTAAATTCCGCCGTAGCTGCCAATATGTAGCGGATAAAGCGAGTTGAGAATTCGATTTGCTATAGAAGCTGAATTTACACTGTCAGCCTGCAATATTTCGCCACTGTATTGATCGAGATAAATGGTGCTAACCCCGTTTGGGTGCGACTCGTTGGGAAATTTTTTCCGTACTTTAAAAATTGCTTCAGGCGTCAAAGGCAGAGAAATAAAAGTGGTTTTAGCTTCCGGCCAAACGGTATTAACTTGATGTAATATTTCGTCAAGGTTTTGCCTCGAAGTGCTAGAGTGGGGATGAGAAGTCAATGCTGGCTGTGGCTTTTCATTCGTTAGCCAATACAGAGTCGATTCAACGGGGGCGTAAAAAATTATCGCTGTCCCTGTAGCGGAGATGAGTATGAGAAAAGCGACCGATACAATGCCACAAACGTTATGTAAATCAAATACAGTCCGCTGCCAGTGAGCTTTCCAATTAATAGAAAATCCGCGAGCCAAATTGCGCCAACCAGTCCACAATACCAAACCCGTAAAAGTTAGTCCTAGCATTACTAGACCGCAAATACCTACAAAAATATGACCTAATTCTCCTCCAGATAATTCCGCGTGTAACGTAAAAATAAAACCTGTAACAGTTTCTTTCCCAAGGCGCGAACCCGTAATTTGTCCACTGTAAGGATTGACATAAACGCTAACTACTTCTTCACTTTTTGAAAGCATCGAAACTTGGCAAACTTCCTTCGCTTCTCGCGGTAGCAAGATACTAAGAGCTTGATTTTGCGGATAAGCTTTTTCGACAATTTGCAGGACTTTTTCCAACGGTATTCGTTCGGCTTGAGGAATTACTTGCAGGAGTTGGGGATTGAAGAACCGCTCGATTTCTGGCCCAAAAACCAGCAAGCTGCCCGTTAAAGTAATTATTGCTAGAAATATTCCTACTACCAACCCCAAATACAAGTGCAGTTTGAATGCGAGTTTGCGGAACTTCATCTCGAATTTTTTCTCAAAGCCGTTAAGTGTTCTCATTTAAGTCCGTTAGTCGGCCCGCGAGTCCGCCAGGGGTTGAAACCCCTGTCTAATAGCTAAAGTCCTCTCAAGAGGACTAATGATACTAAATCCGGGTTACTCACCCCCTTTTTGAACTTGGCGAGCTAATTTTTCCCCCTCTCCAGCAATAAAGGGGTTTTTAACCCGGATTTGGTATGAGTCCTTCAGTCCTCTTTTAGAGGACTTTAGCTTTGAGGCAGGGGTTTAAACCCCTGCCGGACTGTCGGTTTGACGTTAAATTGACACCAATGGGTTCTTGGAGTGTCCCTACGGGGGATATTGAATCTACCTCCTAAACCTGCAATCTGCTGTAATTACCAGTTAAGGCGGTAATTAACACTGAGAGTTAAACCTCTGCCTGCATAATTAGAGGTGTCCGAGCCAAATCCAGCTAAGTATTGCGACAGCACAGGAAAATATTGATTATTCAATAAATTCTCGACTTTGACTTGTAGCAGCCCAGAGCCAATTTTAACCGCGCTGACGTAATCCACTGTGAGATAGCTGCTAATCGGGCCACCATCCGAGCCGTCTTTGAAGGCCCGATCGCGATTTCCAGAATATAAGAACTGTAACCGATTGTTCCATCCCGGCAAAGTTTCGTTTTGAACATAAGCTGTTAGCTTGAGCGGTGGAATTCGGCTGCTATCGATGGCGATGTAACGGTTGTCTTCCTCATATTCACCTTGAATATAAGTAGCAGTCCCGCCGATCGACCATGTTCGTCCAGGTTGCCAATCCACAGTCCCTTCTAAGCCGTAAATGCGTTCTGGGGCGCGGATTAGTTCCAGGCGACCTGTGTTGCCAACTGGTTGAAAACTGATTCCTAGATCGGAGGTATTGTAAAAAGCGGCAAGCGACATTTGCACGGATCGCCACCCTCCTCGAATGCCAATTTCGTAGCTGTTGACTTTTTGCGGTTGAGTTACTTCTAACGAAGATTCAATTCCCACAAAATCGTCGGGGGGTTGGCGGAGAATGCGGCCGAAATCTGGAACTGAGAAACCTTGAGAAAAGTTGCCAAATACGTTGAAGGTGTCATTAATTTTATAGACAGCCCCTGTATTAAATAGGGTGGCGTTAAATTTGCGATCGCCTCCTTCGATCTGGCGATCGTTAAAAGTGGTATAATCATTGACGTTTAACCCGACGCGTTCGTGACGTATCCCCCCACTTAGAATCACGATATCGTCAATATTCCATTCCAATTGACCGAAAAAGCCAAGGCTGTTGTAAGTGTAAGGAGGGACGAAAGGACGCTCGGAAATTTTCCGGTAAACCCTGCCACCACTTGCGTCAACTCTCTCTGGGTCGTACAGGTCGAAACGCTGTTTGCTATCTTCAGTAACATAGTCAGAACCCCAAGTTAATCGAAGATTTTCGGCACTGGATAAAGGAGTTGTGACCGCAAGCCTTCCTCCTATTTGTTCGTTCTCGGCTCGCGAACGAGCAACACCGACAAACGGGCCAAAGAAATCTGACGTGCGAAAATCAGAGGGAACACTTACATTGGAATTCGTTCGATAGTAAATTTGACTTTGAAGGCTGCTGCCAAAAAGGTTTTGGTTGGTGTAACTGAGGTTGAGCTGTGTACTTCTATTTCCCGGTGTTTCCCCGTCAATATCCAAATCTCCGGTTCGGATGGCGCGGGCTTTTTGCCGTCCTTCTTGGTCGTCAACGCTAGAGTCTCCGAGCACATTGGGATCTTGGGTTTCCCGATAGTGATTGACAGTTAGTTGCAGCCGCTGTTCGGTGTCCAAATCTACCCCGACTTTGCCCATCACGTTGAAGAGGGTGCTGCTATCTCCGCCGAGTTCAAAAAAGGGAATGCGATCGCCTTTGGCATCGTAAAAAGCTCCACTTCTAGAGAGCGAGACAGTGCCCGTCAGATCGAAATTGCCCGATCGGCCAGAAACCGTCTGCTGAGCGTTAAAGCTTAGAGCATCATCCGTGTTTGATAAACCGCTACTGACGCCCACTTCAGTAACAGCACTTAGCCTTTCCTCAGTTGGCCGACGAGTAATAATATTAACCACGCCACCTGTAGCCTGAGCGCCGTAGATTGCTGTAGACCCCCGCACTACTTCAATGCGTTCGATCGCGCTGGGATCGATGTTTCTAAATTCTCTGCCAAACGATTGAAGATTGGTCGTTTGTGGCACGCCGTCAATCAGAACGGAAACGTCCCTACCCCGCAAAGTTTGTCCATAAGTTGCAGTAAGTTGAGTCGGGGGCGCGAAACCGGGAACTTGATTTGCCAGAGCTTCCCCGATATTTCTTGATTGCCCTACCTGCTGCTGAAGTTCTTCGGAGTCTACCACCGTTATAGAGCGTGGCACGTTGGTCACTCTTTCTGCGGTTCGTGTTGCAGTGACGACGATTTCAATCGGGTCTCTCCCCGCCGGTGGCGTCCCAGGTGGCTGCGCTGTCGGCGGCAAGGATTCTCCGGGTGTTCCAGGTGGCTGCGCTGTCGGCGGCAAGGGTTCTCCGGGTGTCCCAGGTGGCTGCGCTGTAGGTGGTAAAGGTTCTCCGGGTGTCCCAGGTGGCTGTGCTGTCGGCGGTAAAGGTTCTGCAGGTATCTCTACCGGCTGCCCTGTCTGTGGGAAGGGTGCTGCAGGTGCCCCCGGCCGCTGTGTTGTAGGAACCGATGCAGGCGGGCGAGCAGTCATCTGCGAGGTGGGTTTTAAGCTGAGAATAAGACCCGCAGCATTAGGAATCACCCGTGCCACTGGTTGACCCCTCTCACCAACGACTTTGATTCGGATGCTGTTGTTATCTAAAGGAGTAACGGTGACAGAAGCAATTCCGGCAGCAGGCTTGTCTTGACGAAACTCATTTCCCCCCGGTAGTCGCAGTTGAGCGGTGATGGCATCAATTTGTAAAGTTTCGCCAAAGGTGGTGGTGAAGACTTGCAGGGGTCTTCCATCTTCAGTGTCTAGGATGATTTCGATGCCTTCTGACGTGGGGTTGAGGCGAACGCCCGTCACCTGCGCGATGTTGGAAGCGCACGCTGGCCCAGCGACTACCGCCGACACGACTCCTGCCAGCCCAAGGCTATTTAATAATTTCTGCGATCTCTTCATTACTATTTAATCAACAATTAATGGAACTTCGGATATGTGGTTTGCGTTGCTTGCACAACAAAATGTGTGAGTGAGAGCGTTGCTGCTCTTCTCTGGCTCCTAAAACTGACCTGCGGAAGATCCGGCCCAGTTGTCGGGCGCAGTTCGATCCGATTCTCCCGTCGCGAGTGGCATTTGTCTGGGAATACAGGAGGCGCGTGAGGGCGAAAGCCTCAGTCCGGTGGCGCTCTGGACGATCGCCCACGGTGGGCATCTTCCTCGGTTAAAGGAAGTAGTCGTTGGCGCTTAATGAGAAAGTAACTTAATTAGATAACAGAGCACTTGCATCTGTCAAGAGTTAACTAATGAAAACTTATTGCATTTTAAAATAGGGGGTCTAACCCCTCTATCTCGTTGAATACCACTTGCCTAATATGGTTTATTGTCAGGGCTAGACAAACTATCGCCTAAAATGCTATGGCAAAAGTTAGAAAAAATTGTCATATAGGCAGTGGTAAGAGTCAATAAAATTTCTCAACTACTCTTGATAATAAATATCATCTAGCCTACTATGCTAAAAGTCGATAGCCGTAAAGCCCCTGAAGCTGATATCGAAGCTGGCTCGGACTGAAATCGCCCCGGAGCCATTGCCGAACAGCCCGATCGACAACAAAACGTGGAAACAAGCGCTAATACCCCATTGCTAACAAGTTAGAAGGGGGTAGATTTTGTCAATACCTCTTAGAATAGAAATATTAGGGAATAATAATGATAATCAAATAGGGGAAAGGGTGAGAGAGTCCGCCTGTGGCGGACTCTCTCACCCGATCGCGATTATCATTATTAATAAGTTGTGCGATCGAGTGGCGTTGTATCACGATCGATAGTAATGGCGGGCGATTGATAATAATGGCGGGCGATCGATAGTAATGGCGGGCGATCGATAGTAATGGCGGGCGATCAATAGTAATGGCGGGCGATCGATAGTAATGGCGGGCGATCGATAGTAATGGCGGGCGATCGATAGTAATGGCGGGCGATCGA
>NZ_JAUBPI010000225.1:0-1200 GCF_036700645.1 Microcoleus sp. S36b_A4
CTGGGGGGGTGACAAAGAGGTCTACGAGATAGACTGTATAAGGGTTGCAGCCCGCATACCTTGTTGATAAAAGCGGCGTTTAGAAGGACTTAACTTCATTAACTGTTCCACATCGAAAGAATATTGTTCGAGATAATGAACCCACTTTTCGGCATCTACGCCAACACCAAATGTACTCCGTCTACGATATTTTTTCTTGGGTTCTTTGCGACGAGATACATATTTTTGTACCTGCTTTTTTCTCAATTCAGTGCCTTGAAATATTGCCGAACTGTAGGCAAGCGTCATCAGGAGAATCATATTAATAAGTCTGTTTCCTTCGAGGCTAGTTCCTTCAAGATCGTAGCCTCCTTTTTTACAGTCTCGAAACATTTCTTCAATGCCCATCCGCTGCTTATAAGCATTGATTGCTGCTGGCAATGAACCTAAATCCGTGAGAATAAACCAAGCTTCTTTAACTTGATATTTCCCATAATTTCTTTTCCATTTACAAGCAAGCTCAAATCCGGTGGCAGGCCGACTTTTTCTCACTCTTTTTCCTTGAACATACAAAGAGGTTCCTGGTACTATCCCTAATTCATCTAACCGTTGCCAAATTAAATGTTCTATTTCGATACAATGATTCTTTTTAAGTCTTAAGCAAAACGACACACCCTTTGATTTAAGCCAATTTCCTAAATCAACAGAACAAAACTCACGATCCCCTAAAACGATGACTTTATATTCTGAAAACAATGGTAAAATTTGCTGTAAATTTGCTGTTTGCTCCTCCAAGTTACTGTTTCCTAATTTTGGCAATAATGACCAGTATAATGGAATTGCTCTTTTTTCCCAGATTAGGCTAACCATAAAAAGATTAATGCGCCCCCATTGACTGCGGTCAATTGCGATTGATAAACGAGTACCAATGGGGCAATAAGTGGTCAACCAATAAGTAATCAAGGGGAACCAAATTAATGAGATAGTTAAGTTTGGTAAATCCAGAAATCTTTGTATTTTTCTACGCCTACTTTCTGTTGTAATTGGATAAGGAAATACCCGTGCCAGTCTTTCTAATCTCACTTGTTTTTCTGATTGGATCACAGATAGCAAAATTGTCATTACAAGAAACTGAGCTTTCGTCAGTTGTTTTTTTAAATGAGTCTGGTAAAATGTTGGTATCATTATTTTTTGGATAGGCAAGCGTGTAACAATTATGCT